>NZ_SOHB01000033.1:0-120352 GCF_004403055.1 Cryobacterium sp. TMT1-19 | reverse complement strand
GCCTGCCCGGTCTGCGCGGCCTGCCCGGTCTGCGCGGCCTGCCCGGTCGGCGCGGGGGCGGCCGAGCCGCCGACGGCATGGCCGAACGCCGCCCCGATGCCGTTCATCGCGGCGGTGAGTTCGCTGGGCACGATCCACAACTTGTTCGCACTGCCCTCCGCGAGCTTGGGGAGGGTCAGAAGGTACTGATAGGCCAGGAGCTTCGGATCCGGGTCACCGTCGTGGATCGCCCTGAATACCGTGGTGATGGCCTCCGCCTCACCCTGGGCGCGCAGAACGGCTGCCTTCGCGTCACCCTCCGCCGACAGGATGGCTGCCTGCCGAGCTCCCTCGGCCGTCAGAATCGCCGACTGCTTCGTGCCCTCGGCGGTCAGGATGACCGCGCGGCGGTCACGCTCGGCGCGCATCTGCTTCTCCATCGAATCCTGGATGGACAGGGGCGGGTCGATCGCCTTCAGCTCCACCCGTCCGACTCGGATACCCCACTTGCCGGTCGCCTCGTCCAGCACGATCCGCAGCTGCCCGTTGATATTGTCGCGGCTGGTCAGCGCCTCTTCAAGGTTGAGGCCACCGACCACATTGCGCAGGGTCGTCGTCGTGAGCTGCTCGACCGCGCCCAGGTAATTCGCGATTTCGTAGGTGGCGGCACGTGCATCCGTGACCTGAAAATAGACCACGGTGTCAATGGACACCACGAGATTGTCCTCCGTGATCACCGGCTGCGGGGGGAAGGAAACGACCTGTTCGCGCATGTCCAGCAAGGGTCGCACCCGGTCGATGAAGGGAACCAGGATGTTCAGGCCCGGCTCGAGCGTCTTGTGATACTTGCCCAGACGCTCGACGACGCCGGCGTTGGCCTGCGGGATGATCTTGATGGCCCGGACCAGAACGACGACGACGAACACCCCGAGTAGCAAGAGGAGGGCGGCAATGAAGATTTGCCCAATGAATTCACCGGTGGAGAGCACTATGTGATGTTCCTTTCCGAGGGTAGAACGACGGCGGTGGAGCCTTCGATCGCGGTCACGCGAACAATCTCACCGGGTTCGGCGGATTGCGTGTCGGTGTCGGTGTCGGGGGAGAGGCGGGCTGTCCAGGTTTCGCCGTTGGCCAGTTTGACCATTCCACCAGAGGGGCGAACGGTGGACAGTACTTGTGCGGTCATGCCGAGCAGTGCGGCGACATTGCTCGGTGTGTGATCGGCACCCTTCCTCATCAGCCGCAGGAGAACCGGGCGTATGAGCAGGATGAGAAGCACGGATACCACGGCGGCCGTGACGATCTGGAGCCACCACACGGCTCCCAGCAGGTTCGCCCCCAGGCCGGCCAGGCTGCCGACAGCAATCATCAGAAAGGTGAACTCGAGAGACAGCAGCTCGATGATCACACAGACGAGGATGAAGACGAGCCACACGATCCACAAATAGTCGGTCAGGTCAGCCATCAATTTTGTAGCCTCTCACGTGACGTTTCCCTGTCGAAGCTATCACCTGCTCGTTGGCCGGAGTCGAGACTGGCCGAGGCTGAGCCCCGCCGCTCATGTTGGTAGGGTTGGGCGTTGTGACTACTGCACCCAAAAATCCCCTCGACGCCGGCTCTCTCACCGGCAAACGCGCCCTGGTCACGGGGTCGTCCCGTGGTGTCGGAGCGGCCACCGTCGGCCTCCTCGCCGAGGCGGGCGCCAGCGTCGCGATCAACTTCCGCAACAAGGAGGCACGGGCGATCAAGGTCGCCGATGCGATCCGCGCCGCAGGTGGCACGGCAATCACGGTCGGCGCAGATCTGACGGATGCTGCATCCGTCGAGTCCATGTTCGAAACCATCCGCGCGGAGTTCGGCGGCCTCGACATCCTCGTCATGAACGCCTCCGGTGGCATGGAAAGCGGCATGGCCGAGGATTACGCCATGCAGCTGAACCGGGACGCCCAGGTCAACCTGCTGCACGCGGCACGGCCCTTGCTGGCTCCGGGTGCCCGCGTGGTGTTCGTCACCAGCCACCAGGCCCACTTCGTCGAGACCACGACCACCATGGCCGAATACGAGCCGGTCGCCCGGAGCAAGCGCGCCGGCGAGGACGCACTGCGCGCCCTCATCCCCGAGTTCGCCGAGGCCGGCATCGGTTTCGTCGTTGTCTCCGGCGACATCATCGAGGGCACGGTCACCGCCGTCCTGCTCGAGCGAGCCAGCCCGGGCACCATGACCGCGCGTAAGGATGCCGCCGGCCGGCTGTACAACGTCAGCGAATTCGGCGCCGAGGTTGCGTTGGCGGCCGTCGAGGCCGTGCCGGAGAACAACACCAGGTACGTCGGGGACATCGCGGACTACGTCGGCGAAGCCGCCAGTCGAAACTGACGTCGCGGGCAGCACGTGCAGTGCGGCCTGGCGAATGCTGTGCGGCCGCTCCGTGCCGCTTCGCCGTATCGAGTGTCGCCGGCCGACCCCGGCCGAACGTGAAGGCCTGCGCCAGTTGGATGATCCCGGACAGAACGAGGAACACTCCACCGATCGTGGCCAGAATGGTGACCGACTCGACGGGGGAGAAGAGCACCACGACGCCGGCCACGACGGCGATGGCGCCGAAGACCGCACCGAACCACCTGCTGGAGTCCGGAGCCGTCTCGACCAATCCGGCCACACCTTCCACGATCCAGGAGATCCCGATAAGCATCCCGAGCACGGCCAGGGTGTCCAGAGGGTTTCTGATTGCCACGATACCGCCGACGATCAGCAGCACGCCGAGCAGGATGTTCACAACCCGGCTACCGCCGGACGCACCCTGTGTGAATAATCCTCGGCCTACGTGAACGATGCCGCTGATCAAGAAGTACAGGCCGCACAGGATCCCGAGGGAGGCGACGGTGGCGTCCGGCCAGGACAGGATCAGGATGCCGACGACCAGGGCCAGCAGGCCGGTGCCAGCGATGGCCAGGCGCACACCGGTGATTTCTGACGTGCTGAGCGGTCTCTAATCCAACGACAGATCGAAGGCCGTAACGGTAGTGGGCATTTCAGCTGCCTCTTGGATTCTGGGAACGTGCCGTGTCGCACAAAGTAGTCGAGTCCGGCCAACACGTCCAGACCTCTCTACTGGTTGACCGATAATGCACATTATGTCAGCACAGACGACGCTTTCGCCTGACCACGAGAGGCATAGGATCACTTCCGAAACGTCCCGCATCGTGCCCGAGTGTGTCCAGCGGTGGATTAGGACCCTTGTGCAGACATTCGGCGACAGTCAGCCGAACCGCCGCCGCCGGACTCATTCTGGGCGGTCGATTTCCTTGTCGGTGTTCTCCGGTTCGTGCGGGCGCTGGACCATCCCGAATTCGTTCACGGGCAGGAACGCGTCCCGGTCCCACGCGCCCGGATGCGGCACGGGGCACGTAAGGATAGTGTCATGGGCGCCGCGCTCGATCAAATGTGCACGCATGGTCTGCCCACAGACCGGGCATTCCTTTAGATCGGTCGGCACGTCCGTATCCGCGAATCGCGGGTCCACTCGGTCGGAGTGACGAGTAGGACTGCTCACCGGCGGTTTCCTGTCTTTGACCATGCGCTCAGACTACGCCGAGTTGCAAAATCGACCAGGTGTGTGTGCTTTGCGTCTATTCTTCTCCGAAACCCGATTCCAGAAGGTCTCCCAGAGCGGCTACGGCTGCCGCTCCGGCCTCATCCGAGGAGGAGATCTTCGCGGTCATGCCGCGGATGAGTCCGAGTGACATCACGGCGAGCAGACTGGATGCATCCCTGCCGTTCACGGTGACTCGTGCCTCGAACGTACTGGCGAGCTTCACGAAGTCAGCAGCCGGTCGGGCATGCAGACCATCCTTGTTCACCAGGGTAACGGTTCGAGTGATCACCGGCGGCAGCGCTGGTTCCGCCCCAGGTGCGGAGACGGCCCCGGCTGCGGATTGCGCGGCCCGCACGACAGACTCGATGTCTCCCCCAATCTCAGCGGCGACGGCCGCAGCCACACCACCCTCGACCAGAGGCGCATCCACGATTCGTACTCGGGCACGCGCCGCGTCTCCGAGGAAATCCAACGCGGTTTCGGCCGTCAGGATCGCGGAGCCCAGGTCGCAGAGGAGCACGACGCCGGCGCCGGCGTCAGCCTGTGCAATGCCGCTGACCACCTTCGTGAAGCTCGTGCCGATACCCCCGTCGTCTGTCCCACCGGCCGGGACCATCCTCGTTTGGGGTGCCATCTGGGTTGCCAGATCGAGGAGACCGTCGGCGATCTTCGAGCTGTGGGAGATGAAAACGAGGCCGACAAGCCCCTCTGTGGCGGTCATTTCAAGCGGTCGCTGCGGTGTCGGCAGCTGCTCGCAACAGCAGGGCCGAAGACTGCGCTCCCGGGTCGCGGTGACCGATGGCCCGTTCGCCGAGGTAGCTAGCCCGTCCCTTGCGCGCAACCCAGGGTTCCGTCGCCTCTGCCCCTGCCTCGGCAGCAGCTGCCGCCGCCATCAAAATCGCCAGGTCGTTCGCACCGTCGGCACGGGCTGCTTCGGCGGCGTCGACCGCCGGAGTCCAGGCATCGACCATGGTCTTGTCTCCGGACTCCGCCTTGCCGCGCAGGACGATGCCGTCTCGCGCGGCCGCCAGGAGTGCGACTAGAGCGGCCCCGTCAAGGTCAGCCGAGCCGGAGATGGCCACGGCCGCCTTGAGGAACGCTGTTCCGTACAGTGGACCCGCCGCACCGCCCACGGTTGAGATCAACGTGGTTGCGACGAGTTTGAAGACGTCCCCGGGGTTCGCCTCGGACGCAAGGTCATCGAGTTTCAACAGCACCGCCTGGAAACCGCGGTCCATGTTTTCGCCATGATCACCATCGCCGATTTCACGGTCCAGATCAATCAATTCCACACGGTGCTCATTCATTACCGCCGCACTGGTCCTGATCCAGGCTTTCGCCCACGTGCCGTCTAAATTCATTGGATCTCCTTCTACCGGCCTATCGTCCCCACCGTAGCGCTGCCGTCTGGACCGGCGCATCCCACAGGGCAGTCAATTCGGCATCGAGTTTCAGCACGGTGATGGATGTTCCCTGCATCTCGAGAGACGTCGTGTAGTTCCCGACGAGTGTCCTGGATACTTCGATCCCCTGTTCGGCCAACACCTCGGCGGCCCGTCGAAACACGATGTACAGCTCGATTTGCGGTGTGCCGCCCATTCCGTTGACGAAGAGAAGCACCTTGTCCCCGGCTACGAACGGGATGTCCTCAAGGATAGGGCCGAGGAGCCGGTCGACGATGGCGTCGGCCGGCTCCAGCTTGATGCGCGCGCGCCCCGGCTCGCCGTGGATGCCGATCCCGATCTCGATCTCATCGTCGGCGAGCGTGAAGCTGCCTTCCCCGGCGTGGGGAACAACGCACGGCGTCAGCGCCACACCCATCGAACGCACACCGGAGATGACCCTCTCTGCGATCGCGGCGACGGTCTCCAGGGCGTCTCCGCGCTCAGCCGACGCTCCAGCGATCTTCTCGACCAGGACCGTTCCGGCCACACCACGTCGCCCGGCCGTGTACAGCGAGTCCTTCACGGCGACGTCGTCGTTGACGATCACCGAGCGGACCTCGATTCCGTCCGCGGCGGCGAGGTCGGCGGCGGTCTCGAAATTCAAGACGTCCCCGGTGTAGTTCTTGACGATGTGGAGCACCCCCGCTCCCCCATCGACCGCCTTCGTCGCGGCGAGGATCGGGTCGGGTGTCGGTGAGGTGAAAACGGCCCCTGGTACGGCTGCGTCCAGCATCCCGAACCCGACGAACCCACCGTGAAGTGGCTCGTGTCCGCTTCCTCCTCCGCTGACCAGACCCACTTTCCCGGCAACGGGAGCTTCCGTGCGCACGATGTAGATCGGTTCCGTCGAAATCCGGACGATATCGGCGTGGGCCGCGCCGAACCCGGCCACGGCCTCAGCGACGACGTTCTTGGGATCATTGACGAGTTTCTTCATGTCTCTTCCTTCGATCGAGGTGGTTGGACGGCCCGTCGACGGGCTGTTGTGGAGCGCTGTGCACTCCAGGCTCAACCTACGCGCTGCCCTCGCTGCCGGTAAGGGGCGGTGAATTACGCGTCCACCGGCCCATTCCGCTGCGTTAATCGCCGCGCTATGGTAACGCCGATCGCTCACCGCTCAGGGTTGCTCCGGCATCTCCAGCCTCACCAAGAAAGGTCAACGTGGACAATATTGGAGTCGTATTCTTATCGGAAGTGCTGGGCACGGGGATACTCGTCCTCCTCGGAACCGGTGTGGTCGCCAACGTCGCGCTGGCCAAGAACAAGGGCCTTGGCGGCGGATTCCTCATGGTCACCATCGGGTGGGGTTTCGCGGTCTTCGCCGGCGTCATCGTCGCCTACAATTCTGGCGCACACCTCAACCCGGCAGTCACCCTCGGCCTGGTGACATCGGGTGCAACGGAGTTCGGTTCGGGCGTTCCCGTGAACTTCCTGTCTGTCCTCACCTACATCGCGGGTCAGTTCCTCGGCGCCTTCGTCGGAGCCGTCTTTTGCTGGCTGGCCTACAAACAGCACTTCGACGCTGAGCCCAACTCCGCCAACAAACTCGGCGTCTTCTCGACCGGTCCGGCCATCCGCTCCTACGGCTGGAACCTGACAACCGAGATCATCGGCACATTCGTGCTTGTCTTCGTCGTTCTGGCTTTCGGTGGCGGGCGCCAGGGCGAGAGTGGCGGACTGGCCGCGCTCGGCGCACTGCCCGTCGCGCTGCTTGTTATCGTCATCGGCACCTCGCTCGGTGGGCCGACCGGATACGCCATCAACCCGGCTCGTGACCTGGGGCCCCGCATCGCGCACTTCGTCCTGCCGATCAAGGGCAAGGGAACGTCTGATTGGGCATATTCCTGGGTTCCTGTCGTGGGTCCGGTCATTGGCGGCATGCTCGCCGGATGGGCTTCCCTGTTCCTATTGCCCGTCCTCACGTAATCCTTCCCGCGGGCTGGTTCAGTCATTGAATCGGCCCGCACTGTGTGGCTTCACGCAGCGGCGTGCGCCGCGTCAAGCACCGATTCTCGCAATCCAAGGAGGTATTTCAAGGCCGAGTACGTCATCGCAATCAACCAGGGAACCACGAGTTCCCGAGCGATCATCTTCGACAAAGCAGGCTCGGTGATCGCGATCGGTCAGCTCGAGCACGAGCAGATCTTCCCCCGGGCCGGCTGGGTCGAGCACGACCCGATGGAAATTTGGGACAACACCCGTGAAGTGATCGGCCAGGCTTTGTCCAAGTTGAACCTGACTCGGTATGACATCGAGGCCGTGGGAATCACCAACCAGCATAAGACCGCAGTGGTCTCGGACCGCCGCACCGAGCTGCCCGTCCACAACGCGATTGTCTGGTGAGATACCCGCACCCAGCCCATCGTGGACCGTCTCGCCACCGACGGCGGAGTCGAACGGTTCAAGGCCCAGGCGGGGCTCCCCCCGGGCGACGTACTTCTCCGGAACGAAGATCGTCTGGATTCTCGAGAACGTGCACGACGCGCGCTCAAGGCCGAAGCCGGCGATCTGATGTTCGGCACGACGGACTCCTGGGTGCTGTGGAACCTGACCGGCGGTCTCGAAGGCGGCGTGCAGGCGACGGACGTGACCAACGCCAGCCGCACCATGTTCATGGATCTCGAGACTCTGCAATGGGACGACGACATCCTCGCCGCCTTCGGGGTACCCAAGTCGATGCTGCCCGAGATTCGTTCCTCGTCCGAGGTCTACGGCATCGCGAGCGGCCATTGCCGGCCTTCGACCAAGGTGTGGCGAAGAATACCAACGGCACCGGTAACTTCCTGATCTTCAACACGGGCACCGATATCATCCACTCCAAGAACGGTTTGCTCACCACGCTCGGCTACAAGCTCGGCGACGCCGAACCCCACTATGCGCTGGAGGGCTCCATCGCGGTCACCGGCTCCCTCGTGCAGAGGCTGCGAGACAATCTGGGAATGATCAGTACCCCCGAGGAAATCGAGACGCTTGCCAAAACGGTCGATGACAATGGCGGCGCCTACTTCGTGCCCGCCTTCTCCGGACTCTTCGCGCCGTACTGGCGCTCGGACGCCCGTGATGCCCTCGTCGGCCTGACCCGATTCGTGGACAAGGGCCACATCTCCCGCGCCGCCCTCGAGGCGACCGCGTTTCAGACCCGGAAGGTCCTGGACGCGGTCAACGCCGACTCGGGTGTTCCATTGACCGAGCTGAAGGTTGACGGGCGCATGATCGGCAACAACACGCTGATACAGTTCCAGGCCGACATCATCGGCGTGCTAGTGGTGCGACCGGTCGTGGCCGAAACCACGGCTCTCGGCGCCGCGTACGCCGCCGGACTGGCGGTCGGGTTCTGGGGTGACCTTGACGAACTGCGGGCCAACTGGCAGGAGGACAGCCGGTGGACCCCGCAAATGGGCGAAGAAGAGCCGAACCGACAGATGCGCAACTGAAAGACGGCCGTTACCAAGACGTTCGGCTGGGTTGACGAAGACGTCGTCTAGCTCGTCTCGTTTTGTCTGGGCCAGCCGTGTCACACCCGACTGGCCGCGACCCACTCAGCGAGCTTGGCCGTGGCCGCACCGGAGTCGACTGCCTCCGCGGCCACAATCATTTTAGTGCGAAAGCGCTCGATAATATTGACTTGAGACTGCGCGGGATCGTTTGCAAGGTCAAACGCGACCAGGCCGGCGGCCGCGTTCAGCAGGACGATGTCACGCACCGCACCGACCTCACCGGCCAGCACTGCATGAACGACGGCCGCATTGTGCTCAGCGTCCCCGCCAACGAGCTCATTGATCGAGGCCCGTCGGATTCCCAGGTCACGCGGATCGATGTCGTGCTCCGTCACGAGGCCCCGCGACACCTCCCAGACATGGCTGTGGCCCGTCGTGGTCAGCTCATCGAGACCATCGTCACCGCGGAAGACCAGGGCCGTCGCCCCGCGTGTCTGGAATACACCCACGATGAGCGGAACTCGGTCCAGGTTTGCGACTCCCACTGCTGACGCCTCGGGACGGGCCGGATTGCACAACGGGCCGAGGTAGTTGAACACTGTTGGGATGCCGAGCTCCTTGCGCGCAAGCGCTGCATGACGGAACCCCGGGTGAAAAGCGGCAGCGAAGGCGAAGGTGATCCCGGCCGTATCCAGAATGGCAGCAACCTTGTCGGCAGACAGCGTCAGGTCAATGCCGAGGGCAGCAAGCACGTCCGACGAACCGGATGCCGAGCTTGAGGCTCGATTCCCGTGTTTGATCACGGGAACGCCGACCCCGGCGCAGACGATGGAGGCCATCGTCGAGATGTTGACGGTGCCGAACCGATCCCCACCAGTGCCGACGATGTCCAGGGCCATCGGGTTCACCGCCAGCGGTACGGCATGGTCGAGGATCGCATCCCGAAACCCGACGATTTCGTCCACGGTTTCGCCCTTGGCGCGCAGAGCTACGAGGAAGCCGGCCAGCTGCGCCGGAGTTGCCTCCCCCAGCATGACCTGCTCCATGCTCCACGCGGCATCGGAGACGCTGAGGTCCTCCCCCGAAAGCAGAGCACTGAGGACGTTTGGCCAGGACTGAATTTCAAGCATGGATAGATTTTAGCGAGATCGACGATCTGTCCCGAATTCGCTTCCCGGGGCGCGTTTGTTCCAATCAGGTAGTCATTCCGGTAATTGAGCGACAGGTCCGCCCCGATGACAATAACCGATACGCAAATCGGCCATAATGGAAGAGTGACGAGTCCATCAATTACTTACACGGTCAATGCGCCCGTTGTTAACCGGCCCAACAGCGTGGCTGTTGGCACTATCGTCTGGTTGGGCAGCGAAGTCATGTTCTTCGCCGGGCTCTTCGCCATCTACTTCACGCTGCGGTCGACGTCGCCTGAATTGTGGTTATTCGAGACGGAGAAGCACGGCTTCGGATTCGCCCTTGTGAACACGCTGATCCTCGTGTCCTCTTCGGTGACCTGCCAGTTCGGAGTGTTTGCGGCAGAACGCCTGCAATCACGTTCGACCGGATGGAAACCGAGCCAGTGGGGCATGGTCGAGTGGTTCTTCCTCACCTACGCCCTCGGGGCCATATTCGTGTCCGGTCAGGTCTTCGAGTACGCGACTCTCGTTTCCGAGGGCGTCTCGCTTACCAGCAACGCGTACGGATCCGCATTTTACCTCACCACCGGTTTCCACGGTATTCACGTGACTGCCGGCCTGATCGCGTTCCTGCTCGTCATCGGGCGCGCCTTCGCGGTCAAGAACTTCGGTCACAAGGAAGCAACGAGCGCCATCGTCGTGTCGTACTACTGGCACTTCGTCGACGTTGTCTGGATCGGGCTGTTCCTCGTCATTTACGTTCTTAAATAGAAAGTCGGAGTGGACACCACGTATGACCACGATTAGCACACCGAAGCAGTCCGACGGTCGCAAAGCGGGCCGTCGCAGCCCACTTGCCAGCGTCGCCCTCATCGCGATCGGACTCCTCTTCACCGGAGGCGCATACGCGGCTTTCAGCACGAGCAGTGCCAGTGCGGAGACGAACGCTGCGTCGCAGCAGACCGTCGGCGAAGGGCAGAAACTCTTCGCGGCCAACTGCGCCACCTGTCACGGATTGAAAGCAGCGGGCACCAATGCTGGCCCCAGCCTGATCGGCGTCGGCGCTGCATCGGTCGACTTCCAGGTGGGCACCGGACGCATGCCGATGCAGTTGAACGGACCGCAGGCTGAGAAGAAGGCCGTCCAGTTCACAGACGAGCAGATCGTGTCCCTCGCCGCTTACGTGGCGTCCCTCGCGCCGGGTCCGGCACTTCCGGATCCGTCTCTCCTCGACGCCGACGGCGATGCCGCCAAGGGCGCCGAGTTGTTCCGCATCAACTGCGCGATGTGCCACAACGTCGCCGGCGCCGGTGGTGCCCTCACTCAGGGCAAGTATGCGCCTGCCCTGGCCGGGGTTACGGAGAAGCACATCTACGAGGCCATGGTCACCGGCCCGCAGAACATGCCCGTGTTCAACGACATGAACATTTCCCCGGAGAGCAAGCGGGACATCATCACGTACCTCAAGTATCTGGACAACAACCCGTCCCCCGGTGGATTCGCTCTGGGCGCCCTCGGACCGGTCTCGGAAGGTCTTTTCCTCTGGATCTTCGGTCTTGGGTCCATCGTTGCCCTGACGGTGTGGATCACCGCCAAGTCGAACTGATCACCGACCAGGTCTGACACAAACTGTTTTATGAGAATTCCGATGAAGGAGAACAATGGCCAAGGACGATAACAGCGGGAAGGACTTGACCGCTGCTGACTCGTCGAGCGTCGGGCATGAGGGGGCTCCCGCAGGCACCGCCGTCGTCGTACGGGATGCCGTGGCCAATCCGGGTCTCCCCCCGCACCGACTGCGCGTCACCGACCTCAACCCCAGCGCGGAGCGTCGCGCCGAGCGAACCGTCTACACGCTCTTCTACCTGTCGATCGTGGGCAGTGTGTTCGCAATCGTGGCGTATATGGTCTTCCCGATCATCCCTGAGGAACCGGATTCGGTTCGTCTGAACAATCTCTTCATTGGTCTCGGCCTCACTCTCGCCCTGCTGGCAATCGGCATCGGCGCCGTGCACTGGGGCAAGGCCCTCATGTTCGACCACGAAGGCGTCGACGAGCGCCACCCGGTGCGGGGGTCCGACGAGACCCGCGAACGCGCGGTCGAGATCTTTCACGAGGCCAATGTTGAATCGGGCATCGGTCGCCGTACGCTCATCCGAAACAGCCTCATCGGTGCCTTGATCGCCTTTCCGCTGCCGGCCGTCGTGTTATTCCGCGGCTTGGGCCCGCAGGACACCAATCCGGCTGCAGCTCTCGAACACACCATGTGGAAGAAGGGCACCAGGCTCGCGATCGACCCCACGGGCACACCGATCAAGGCCTCCGACGTCACCCTCGGCTCGGCCTTCCACGTGATTCCCGAAGGACTGCAGGACCTCGGCCACGGCAAACTCGAAGAGAAGGCCAAGGCCGCAGTTCTCCTGATGAGGCTGAAGCCGGAAGATATCAATGAGCCCGCCGACAAGAAGGACTGGTCGTACGACGGCATTGTTGCCTACTCAAAAATCTGCACGCACGTCGGATGCCCGGTCGCGCTTTATGAACAGCAGACCCACACGCTCCTGTGTCCCTGTCACCAGTCGCAGTTCGATGTGACGAACCAGTGCGAAGTCATCTTCGGACCGGCCAAGCGCCCGTTGCCGCAGCTGCCCATCACGGTAGACTCCGAGGGGTATCTCATTGCACAAAGTGATTTCACTGAACCCGTCGGACCGAGCTTCTGGGAGCGGAATTGAGCACTGCAACTACGACTACTGACCTGGTCGAAACAAAGAAGTCCGGTGGCCTCACCGGGGCCGCCGCGAACTACATCGACGAACGCACCAGCATTTCGACCGCGGTTAAGGAACTGGGTCGCAAGATCTTCCCCGACCACTGGTCTTTCCTGCTCGGTGAGGTTGCCCTCTACAGCTTCGTCATCATCCTGTTGTCCGGTTCGTTCCTCACGTTCTTCTTCAGCGCTTCGATGACGCCGGTGGAGTACGACGGTTCGTACATGCCACTCAAGGGTGTGGAGATGTCTGCCGCGATGGCATCCTCCCTGGACATCTCCTTTGATATTCGTGGCGGGCTCCTCATGCGCCAGGTCCACCACTGGGCAGCACTGCTCTTCGTGGCTGCAATCGGCTTGCACATGCTCCGCATCTACTTCACCGGTGCGTTCCGCAAGCCGCGCGAGCTCAACTGGGTCATCGGGTTCGTTCTGTTCATCCTGGCCATGGCCGAAGGATTCACCGGCTACTCCCTCCCCGACGATCTGCTCTCCGGAAACGGCTTGCGCATCATCGACGGAATGGTCAAGGGCATCCCGCTGGTCGGAACCTGGATTTCGTTCCTCCTCTTCGGCGGAGAGTTCCCGGGCGAGGCGATCGTCGGACGCCTGTACTCCCTCCACATTCTGCTGCTGCCGGCCATTATCGTGGCTTTGATCGCGATGCACCTGCTCTTCGTCGTCGTACACAAGCACACGCAGTACCCCGGTGCCGGACGCACCAACCAGAATGTAGTCGGCTACCCGGTTTTTCCCGTGTATGCGGCCAAGGCCGGTGGCTTCTTCTTCATCGTCTTCGGCATCGTGATGCTGATGGCGTCGCTGTTTACGATCAACCCCATCTGGAACTACGGTCCCTACGATCCCTCCCCCGTTTCGGCCGGAACACAGCCGGACTGGTACATCGGTTTCGCTGACGGCGCCCTGCGCCTGATCCCGCCGGGACTCGAGATGGTCTGGCTGGATCGCACCTGGTCCTTCAACATCCTGATCCCGTTGGTGTCGCTGGGCCTGTTCATCCTGGTCGTGCTTATCTACCCGTTCATCGAGGGGTGGGTCACCGGAGACAAGCGTGAGCACCACATCCTCGACCGTCCCCGGAACGCCCCGACACGCACCGCCATCGGTGCCGCCGGAGTCACGTTCTACGCGGCGCTGTGGGCCACGGCCTCCTCGGACATCATCGCAACGCACTTCAAGGTGACGATGGAAGGCGTGATCCACACCATGCAGTTCCTGGTGATTGTGGGGCCCTTCATCGCCTTCTTCGTGACGAAACGTATCTGCCTGGCTTTGCAGAAAAAGGACCGTGAGATCGTTCTGCACGGTTACGAGTCCGGGCGTATCGTGCGTCTACCCGGTGGCGAGTACATCGAGGTTCACCAGCCCGTTGATGAATACGAGCGCTGGAAGCTGGTCAGCTACAACGACTACAAGCCGCTCATGATCCGCCCGAACGCCAAGGGCAAAATCACGGTGGGCCAAAAGGCTCGTGCCGGACTGTCCCGCTGGTTCTTCGAGGACCGGATCGAACCGGTATCGACCACTGAACTCGAACGGGCGCACGACCACCACCACTAGGCTCCGGCCGCGAACACAGAACGGGCATCGATGTCCCTCCAGACCCTGTCGGAGTGGCTTCGGTGCCCAAACTGTTTTCTTCCGCTTTCCCCCGCCGGGCCGCTGACGCTACGCTGCGGGGCCGGTCACTCCTTCGACGTGAACAAGCGCGGATACGTGTCACTTGCAGGCGGTGCGCGCCGGCTGATCGGCGACAGCGTCGCGATGGTAGACGCGAGAGCACTTTTCCTCGAGACCGGCTGGTACGAGCCGCTGCGCAGCCGCCTTGCTGAGCGGGTGGCGGCTGAGAACCCCTCCCGGGTCATGGACATCGGCTGTGGAACCGGATACTACTTGCAGGGAGTTTTCGCGCTCTGTCCAGATGCGCGCGCCCTGGGCATGGACCTTTCCCCCGTGGCGATCAGGCGCACAGTGAGCGGCCGAGACAACGTCGACGGGCTCGTGGCGGATGTCTGGTCCCCGCTGCCGGTGCGGGATGCGTCAGCAGATGTAATGCTGAACGTCTTCGCTCCCCGGAACCCGTCCGAATTCCACCGGGTCCTGCGCGAAGACGGCCTGCTCGTCGTCGTCGTGCCGCAGGCGTCCCACCTGCAGGAGCTCTGGGCGTCCGGTCTGGCGTTGGACGTGCCCGCGAACAAAGGCGAGCACCTGTCCGAGGCGCTGTCCCCCGCCTTCGAACTGGAAACACGGAACGAGTTGTCGTATTCGCTGCGCCTCAACCTCGCCCAGGCATCCGCTCTAATCGGGATGGGTCCGTCCGCCCACCACACGGATGTCGACGCGCTGACGGACCATCTGAGTGGCGTGCAGACCGTCACGGCGTCCTTCGAGTTACTCTTCTACCGTCGCATCACGATCTGAAGCCCGGCAACCACGCGAAGCACCTTACGACCTGAACGAATTCGACGGAGATTCTGGCAGAATCGTACCCCGACGGGCCGGGAAGACGCGAATACCCGAGAATCCCCGTCGAATTCGTTCGAGGCCATGCAAGCGGGAACTGCGGATCAGGCTGTGTGGAACTGTGAACTTGCCCGGCCGTGTCATTCCGAGGCGATGCGCGGTGCATAAACATAGGCGGCGTCCAGAACCTGTGTCCTGGACGCCGCCGTACGTGCCAGAAGCACGTGTCTCAATTCAGATCAGCGAGCGAAGTTGCCCCGATAGTACTCGTATACCCAGCCGACGAGGCAGATGACCCCGATGCCCAACGCGATGATCGAGATCCACACGCCGACAGCCAGCCCCATGAAGAGCAGAGCAGCACTGGCAGCCAAGAGGATGGGCCACCAGCTCCACGGGCTGTAGAAACCAACCTCAGGGTCGCCGTCGTCGATATTCGCGTCAAGACGATCTTCGGGAAGCTCGCCACCCTGAGCACTGTGCACACGGCTCAGGTAGAACGCGACGAAGCTGAAGAAGATCGCGCACAGGCCGAGTGTGAACGTCCCCGCCCACTCGATCTTGTTCTGGTTAGGGTCAAGAAGACCCCAGACCACATAGGCCGTCGTGACCACCACGAAGAACCCGCTCAGAACCAGAAGGAGATTGACGTTGGCTCTCATTTACTTCGTCCTTTTCGACGCTACGTCGTACGTGGGGGCATCCGGGGCGTCCTTCGCCGGCCCGATTCCGACTGTCATGGGCGCCTCCGGGTGGTTCAGGTCAAACGCGGGGCGCTCGGACCGGATGCGCGGGATGGAGGTGAAGTTGTGGCGCGGCGGCGGGCAGGAGGTAGCCCACTCGAGCGAGCCGCCGTGGCCCCACGGGTCGTTCACGGTGACCTGCGGTGCCTTACGGGCGGTGATATAGACGTTCAGGAAGAACGGGATCATCGAGATCGCGAGAATGACCGAGCCGACCGTAGACAACTGGTTCATCCAGGTGAAGCCGTCTTCGGGCAGGTACGACGCGTACCGACGCGGCATGCCGACGACGCCCAGCCAGTGCTGCACCAGGAAGGTTGTGTGGAAACCGATGAAGAGGAACCAGAAGTGCCACTTGCCGAGGCTCTCATTGAGCATCTTGCCAGTCCACTTCGGCCACCAGAAGTAGAACCCACTGAACATCGCGAAAACCACGGTTCCAAAGATGACGTAGTGGAAGTGCGCGACGACGAAGTAGGTGTCCGAGACGTGGAAGTCGAGCGGCGGCGAGGCCAGGATGACGCCGGTGAGGCCACCGAAGGTGAAGGTGACCAGGAAGCCAAGGGCCCACAGCATGGGCGTTTCGAAGGTCAGCGAGCCACGCCACATGGTGCCGATCCAGTTGAAGATCTTCACCCCGGTCGGAACGGCGATCAGCATGGTCATCAGGGAGAAGAACGGCAGCAGGACAGAGCCGGTGACGTACATGTGGTGCGCCCAGACCGCCACGGACAGTGCCGCAATGGAGATGGTCGCGTAGATGAGGGTCTTGTATCCAAAGATCGGCTTGCGGCTGAAGACCGGGAAGACTTCCGAAACGATGCCGAAGAACGGCAGCGCGATGATGTACACCTCAGGGTGACCGAAGAACCAGAACAGGTGCTGCCACAGGATGGCTCCACCGTTGGCCGGATCGTAGATGTGCGAGAGGAAAATGCGGTCGGACGCGGCGGCCAGAAGGGCTGCGGCGAGAACGGGGAAGGCCATCAGGATGAGGATCGACGTGACCATGGTGTTCCACGTGAAGATCGGCATCCGGAACATGGTCATTCCGGGGGCGCGCATCGTGATTACCGTGGTGATGAAGTTCACGGCGCCGAGAATGGTGCCGAAGCCGCTCAGTCCAAGCCCGACCATCCACAGGTTGCCACCGACGCCTGGGGAGAACGTCGTACTGGCCAGAGGCTGATAGGCGAACCAGCCGAAGGATGCGGCACCCTGCGGAGTGAGGAATCCACCGACGGCGACGAGACTGCCGAAGAAGAAGGCCCAGAAGGAAAAGGCGTTCAACCGGGGGAAGGCCACGTCGGGGGCGCCGATCTGCAGCGGCATGAGGGAGTTGGCGAACCCGAAGAACAACGGCGTAGCGAACATCAGCAGCATGATCGTGCCGTGCATGGTGAATAGCTGGTTGTACTGCTCCTTCGTCTGGACGACCTCGAGGCCGGGGGCGAAAAGCTGTGCGCGGATAACCAGTGCCATGACACCGGCAAGACAGAAGTAGACGAACGACGTGATCAGGTACATGTACCCGATGACTTTGTGGTCAGTGGAGGTGATCCACCGGACGATGACGTTGCCCTTGCGCTCGACACCGGTGGGCCGACGCGGGGCAGTGGGGGCTGCCGGCGCGGAAGGTGCCGTAGTGGTAGTAGTAGTCATGGACTAGTTGCCCTCCTGCTCGGTTGGTGCTGTCGTTCCCGGCAGATTTTGGTTGCGTGCATAATCGAGGCCGAGCTGGCCGTCGTTGCCTGCAGCACGCAGGGAGTCGATGTACGACTCGTAGTCTGCCTCGGACACGACCTCGACCTTGAAGAGCATCAGCGAGTGATTCTCGCCGCACAGTTCGGCACACTTTCCGTCATAGGTGCCGATGCGCTCCGGGATGATCGACATGTAGTTGGTCTTGCCGGGGATCATGTCTTTTTTGTACAGGAAGTCAACGACCCAGAATGAGTGGATGACGTCGCGGGCGTCGAGCGCCAGTTCAACCTTCTGGCCGACCGGCAGGACGAGCGTGGGAATCTCAGACTGAACCAGCGAACCGGCGGGGCCGTCGACGTCGGGCTGGCCCTGGATGCCGGCACTGTAGACGTCTTCGTTGACGTAGTTGAAGTCCCAAGCCCACTGCTTGCCGATGACCTGGATTTTGACCTCCGGCTCATCGAAACGAGCCTCGATCTCTGCCTGGTCCCGCGCGGTGAAGGCGAAGAAGCCGACCACGAGAATAAGGGGAACGACCGTGTAGAAAATCTCGATCGGCATGTTGTAACGAAGCTGCACCGGAAGGCCGGTCTGACCCTTGCGGCGGCGGTAGACAACGACGGCCCAGATGATGAGCCCCCAGGTGATGAGCCCCACAATCATCAGAACGATCCATGATGTGGTCCACAGCCCGGAAATGCGCTCCGTCTGGTTGGTTACCGCCGGCTCACCCTCGATGAAGCCGGGGAGGTAACCATGAAGCTGGGCTTGCGAGCAACCTGCGAGAACGAGGGCCAACGACGCTGCGATCGGAATTGCAGCCCATCGGAGACGATGGTTTTTGCGCACCAGTAACCTTTCGGTGAGACTCGACGACACTTAACTGGAAGTGCTTCTATAGACTCCCAGCCTACTGCGGGTGGCACGTTCCGTTGTGCAAGAACCGGCCTCCGAGATAACGAATTCGCCGCCAGTCATAGTATTTGCGACGATACGAGCCCGTCGCGCTTTGTCTGGCGCCGGTGGGTCAGCTGAAGGAATCTCCACATGCGCAACTTCCGCCGGCGTTCGGATTGTCGATCGTGAACCCCTGCTTTTGGATGGTGTCCTCGAAGTCGATGGATGCCCCGTCCAGGTAGGGGACACTCATTTTGTCAACGACGATCTCGACCCCATCGAAGTCGACGAGAGCGTCACCGTCGAGTAGCCTCTCGTCGAAATAGAGCTGGTAGATGAGGCCGGAGCAGCCGCCGGGTTGAACGGCAACGCGCAGGCGGAGGTCCTCGCGGCCTTCCTGGGCGAGCAGGCTGCGTACCTTGTCAGCGGCGGTGGCGCTCAGGCCCACGCCATGGGCGGCTGTGCTGGCGGCGACTGTGTCGGTCATGGTGCTCCTCAGTGTTCGAGTCGTTTTCACACGGTCTTTCGCGGCGGCTGAATGTCCGCTGGTGGCCACGAAGATTGTACCGACCACAACCGGGAATACACCATCTGCATTCCCGGATTTCTGCGCTCTCGGTCGGGTCAGCTCCCGGTGCGCTGATTCAGACGGCCGAGTAGGAAGGCCTCACTGAGGATGGCCCGCTTGAACACTCCGAGATGCAGAGATTCGTTGGGGCTGTGCGCCCTGGAATCCGGGTCCTCGACCCCGGTGACCAAGATCTGAGCATCCGGAAACACCCGCACCAGGTCGGCGATGAAGGGGATGGACCCGCCGACGCCGATGTCCACCGGGCTTTCGCCCCAGGCTTCGGCCATGGCGCTCCGCGTCTCAGCGACGGCCCAGCCGCCCGTGTCGACCAGGAAGGCCTCCCCCGTGTCGACGTCATCGATGTCGATCCGGGCGCCGAATGGAGCCTTGGCGTGCAGATGCGCCTCGAGCGCACGGAACGCCTCGTCCGCCGACTGACCGGGAGCGATCCGGGTGCTTAGGCGAACGGTGACGGCCGGGGTGAGCGTGTTCGACGCGTTGGCCACGGACGGCGCGTCGATCCCGGTGATTGTGATGGCCGGCTGGGACCAGATCCGGCTGAGCACCGAGCCGTGACCGATCGGGCCGACGCCGTCGGTGAGCCCGGTTTCCAGGCGGAGCTGCTCCACCGAGTAGTCCGGAGTCGGAACATCGATGCTCGTCAGCCCGCGGACGGCGACGGCGCCGTCGTCGGCGTACAGGCTGTCGAGCAGACGAACGACGGCCATCATCGCGTCGGGAACCGCTCCCCCGAACATGCCCGAGTGCGACGCGTGGTCAAGGGTGCGTACCGTCAGTCGGAACGTGACATTGCCGCGCAGCGCCGTGGTCAGTGCGGGGGTGTTGATGTCCCAGTTGTTCGAATCTGCGACGACGATGGCGTCCGCGCGCAGGGACTCCCGGTTCTCCTCCAGGAAGGTGGCGAAGGACCGGCTGCCGAACTCTTCCTCGCCTTCGATGAAGAGCGCCAGGCCGAGGTCGAAATCGGGTCCTTCTGCTTCCACGAGAGCTCGGATCGACGCGATGTGGGCCATGACTCCCGCCTTGTCGTCCGCCGCACCGCGTCCGTAGAGGCGGTCGCCACGCACGGTCGGTTCGAACGGGTTGGAGTCCCAGTCCGCATCCTGGCCGGGAGGTTGCACATCGTGGTGCGCATAGAGCAGAACCGTCGGGCGCCCGTTGCGTGCCGCGCGCGTGGCCAAAACGGCCGGATGGCCGAGTTCGGCACCGCCCGGGATCCCGGCCCGCTTGATCTCGACCGATTCGAACACCCCGAGGTCGCGGACCAGGACCGCTACGGCATCCGCGCTGGTGGTCACCTGAAGTGCGTCGAAGGCATCCCAGGAGACGGAGGGAATCCGCACCAGGGAGCACAGGTCGGCAATGGTCGTGGGAAGGCCGCGTTCGACTGCCGCACGAAGAGCCGGGGCGGCCGGTGAGATTGCCGGGGGCGCTGTTTCTCGAATATCGGTCATCAGGTAATCTTAAGGCAACCAATTGCAAGGAACTGATGTGGCTAAGCCTGTGAACCCAGACGCACAACCATCCATGGAGACCCCGGACGAGACCAGGTCTCGCCTCGCGGCCACCCACCCTGTCGGCAAAGGGCAGGCGACGCCCAGCCGCAAGCAGCAAGAGGCTCTGAATCGGCGCCCGCTTGTTCCAGATGACCGCAAGCTCGCGGCCAAGCAGGCCAGAGGCAAGGCCGCCGAGGCTCGCGAGCGTGCCCGGGTGGGTATGGCTGCCGGAGATGAGAAGTTCCTCCCCGTGCGCGACCGCGGTGTGCAGAAGCGCTTCGTGCGCGACTTTGTCGACGCCCGCTTCAACGTGGGCGAATTCATGATTCCGGTGATGTTTCTGGTCATCCTGCTCAGCGTATTTCCCGACGCGGCCGTGCAGACGTACGGAATCCTGGGCCTGTGGGCCTTCGTCATCGTCGCCGTTGTCGACTCCGTCATCCTGGGCTTTATCGTCACGCGCAAGCTCAATGCCAAGTTCGGCGCTGAGAAAGCCGAGCGTGTGCGCTGGTACGCAGCGATGCGTGCACTGCAACTGCGTGTGCTTCGCCTGCCGAAACCACAGGCCAAGCGCGGCCGCTACCCCGCCTGACGCCGGAACTTCTCACGCGCTCAGGCGGAGAAGGTCCCCGACCTGATCAGGGGCACGCGGAGTTCCTCGTCCGTCAGCGATCCGTGCTGACCGACCATCGAACGTGCGGACTGATTCGGCTCGCGGGAGTCGTAGTAGGCGATGAGCTTGCGTGCGGCCACGATCACGTCGCCGATACGAGGCAGGACCTCGGGTGCTACATCGCCGAACAGCCCGGACTCGACTGCTTCCGCGCGGCTGAAGACCCAGGCGCGGTGGCCTTCAATACCGCGCCACGTATCGGCGAGGGCCGCGCCTGAGTCGGAACCGAGTTCGGGTTCGAGGTAGAGGTGCAGGCACCGGGGATCCCCGCCGATGTGGCGGACGCCGCCGATGAGTTCGGGGACCGTGTCGAAGAGCACGTGTCTGGTCATCGGGACGTCGATGATTCCGTGGTCGGCCGTGACCAGGAGACCCTCATCGGCTTTCAGTGCGGCTGCGAAGCGGGCGGCCGCGCCGTCGAGGTTCTCCAGCGCGGCCAACCACCGTTCGGACTCCCAGCCGTGCGCGTGTGCGGCCACATCCAGCTCGGGGACGTAGACGTAGACGAGGGCGCGCGGCTCGGTGTCCAGAAGGTGTCGCGCGGCGGCAAACCTGTCGGACACGCTCTCCGCGGGCACGTAGTGCGCGCCGCGAAGCGCCGCCTGGGTGAAGCCGGATGTGGTGTACCGGCGGGGTCCGATGGCGAAACCGGGGATGCCGGCATCCGCGGCCCGTTCGAAGACGGTGCGCGCACGCTGCCAGGTCTCCGGTCGCATGTCGTCGTCCCAGCCGGTCAGCTGGTTCACCACACGGTCCCGGTCGGCGTCTCGGACCCGGTAGCCGACGAGTCCGTGCTGCCCGGGTGCGACACCCGTGGTAAGGGTCGTGATGCCTGCAGCCGTGGTGGATGGGAAGACGCCGTCGACCACGCTGGACTTGGTCAGCAGCGAGTTCAGGAATCGGGCGTGCCCGGGACGGGCTCGGAGGGAACTGACGCCGAGGCCGTCCGCCAGAAGGACGACCGCCTTGTTCGTCTGGCCGAGGTCCAGAATGTTGGAAAGGCCCTCGATCGATGACAGGGAACTTGTGAGAACGTCGGCAAGGCGCAGGGTGCCGAATTGGCGGGCCGGTAGCATGGGGGGCATCGTGCCAAGTCTGACATAGACAGGGCCGGATCGATCCAGCGCCTACCCGACAGCGCGCGTCCCTCAACGCACGCCTCAGCAGAATTCACGAATGAGCCGTTCAGACAGCACCACGCCCGCCACGTTCACCGAGCGCATCGAAGACGTCGATGTCTCCACCGAGATGCAGGGCTCGTTCCTCGAATACGCCTACTCGGTCATCTACTCCCGGGCGCTCCCGGACGCCCGGGACGGGCTCAAGCCAGTGCAACGGCGCATCCTGTATCAGATGAGCGAGATGGGGCTCCGCCCCGATCGCGGCCACGTCAAGTCGGCGCGGGTCGTTGGCGAGGTCATGGGAAAGCTGCACCCGCATGGCGACACCGCGATCTATGACGCTCTCGTGCGCATGGCGCAGGCGTTCACGCTCCGGGTCCCTTTGATCGACGGCCACGGCAACTTTGGCTCGCTCGATGACGGGCCGGCCGCCCCGCGGTACACCGAGGCCAGGCTGGCCGCGCCGGCCCTGGCCATGACGGAAAACCTCGACGAGGACGTCGTCGACTTCGTACCCAACTACGACAACCAGCTCACCCAGCCGGACGTTCTCCCGGCCGCCTACCCCAACCTGCTCGTCAACGGCGCGAGCGGTATCGCCGTCGGCATGGCCACCAACATGGCTCCGCACAACCTGATCGAGGTCGTCGGCGCGGCACGTCATCTGCTCGCCCACCCAAACGCGACCCTCGAAGACCTGATGGAGTTCGTCCCGGGGCCTGACCTGCCCACCGGCGGCACGATCGTCGGGCTGACGGGAATCATGGATGCCTACGCCACCGGGCGCGGCAGTTTCAAGACCCGGGCGCGGGTATCCGTCGAAGCCATCACCGCCCGCAAGGCCGGTCTCGTAGTCACCGAACTTCCCTATCTGGTCGGGCCCGAGCGGGTCATCGAGAAGATCAAGGACGGGGTCAATTCCAAGAAGCTCAGTGGCATCTCCGATGTCACCGATCTGACGGACCGCACCAAGGGACTCCGTCTCGTCATCGGGATCAAGACCGGTTTCAGCCCGGAGGCCGTGCTCGAGCAGTTGTACCGGGTGACCCCGCTCGAGGACTCCTTCAACATCAATGCGGTGGCCCTCGTCGACGGCGGCCCGCAGACACTGGGTCTGCGGGAACTCCTGCTCGTCTACATCGGACACCGAATCGAGGTCGTGACCCGGCGCTCGGCCTACCGACTGGCCCGACGAACGGAGCGTCTGCATCTCGTCGAAGGCCTAATGGTGGCAATCCTGGACATCGACGAGGTGATCCAGGTCATCCGCGCCAGCGACGACAGCGAGCAGGCGCGCGCCAAGCTGATCGACGTTTTCGACCTGAGCCAGATTCAAGCCGAGTACATTCTCGAGCTCCGCCTGCGGCGCCTGACCCGCTTCTCGCGCATCGAACTCGAAACCGAGCGGGATCAGCTGCTGGCGGAGATCGCGGCGCTGAAGAAGCTTCTCGGCAGCAGGGCCTCCATCCGCACCCTGGTGTCCGACGAACTGGCCTCGGTGGCCGAGCGTTTCGGCACGCCGCGGCGAACCCTGTTGACCGAGGCCAAGGCGAGTGTCGCCGGCGCCAACAGCGCCGCCGCCAAGCGGAAGGCCGCCATCCTCGAGGTGACGGACACCCCGACCCGGGTCTACCTCAGCGTGACGGGCAAGATCGCCCGGGTGGAGATTCCGGCCGGCACCACTGTCCAGCCGGAGCGGATCACCCCGGCTCAGAGGCGCAGCAAGCATGACGCCGTCCTGTCCGTTCTGGACACGACCAGTCGCACCGAGATCGGAGCGGTCACCAGCCTGGGACGGCTCATCCGCTTCTCCCCCGTCGACCTCCCCTTGCTGCCGCCGACCTCGGTCCAGCTCGGGGCCGGCGTACGCGTGCGCGACTACCTAGCCCTGCCCAACACAGCGGAGAAGATCGTCGCGCTCGTCGCGCTCGATTCCAAGCATTCGATCGTTCTCGGGACCAGACAGGGCATCGTGAAGCGCGTCACCCCCGGCGACTGGGCAAACAAACCCGATTTCGAGATCATCGCGCTGAAGCCCAAGGACATGGTGGTCGGCGCGGCGCAGGGTGCGGAAGACGACGAACTCGTCTTCATCGCCTCCGACTCACAGCTATTGCGCTTTCCTGCCGGGTCGGTGCGCCCGCAGGGGCGCACCGCCGGCGGTATGGCGGGCATCAAACTGGCCGCGGACGCGCACGTGGTGTATTTCACCAGCGTGGAAACGCACGGCGCGGCGGCGCTCGTGGTTGCGACCGTCGCGACCGGCAGCCACACCCTGCCCGGAACAGACCCGGGCAGCGCCAAAGTGTCCGACTTCTCCGAGTACCCGGCGAAAGGCCGGGGAACGGGTGGGGTGCGCTCCCAGCGGTTCCTGAAAGGCGAGGACACCGTCTCCGTCGCGTGGGTGGGGCCTCTGCCGGCCCGGGCGGTCGCGTCGGACGGCACACCCCGCATGCTTCCTGAATCAGGGTCGCGGCGTGATGCGTCCGGGGCCATGCTCGACTCCGTGATCGGCGCCATCGGCGCCCGGATCGGCTGACGCCCGAGCGCGATCTCCAGCCATGTGCGGAGGGTGGTGCGTTATGGTGGCCAAATGACACACCTCGACGATTCCGTCATTCTCGTCCTCGGCGCCTCGGGGGGTCTGGGAAGTGAAATTGCCCGACTTCTGGCTGCCGGCGGCGCCCGACTCGTCCTGAGCGGACGCAACCAGGCGAAACTTGAGGCGCTCTCGATTCCCGGAACCCCGCTCGCCGCCGACCTCACCGATCCGGACGCAATCACGACCCTCGTCGCCGACGCGATCAGCGTGAACGGACGGCTCGACGGCATCGTCAACGCGTCGGGGGTCGTTGCCTTCGGACCGGCGATCGAGGTGAGCGATGAGACGCTCGCCGAGCTGTTCGCCGTGAACACGCTGGCACCGATCCGCCTGCTCCGCGCGGCTCGGGCCGCGCTGAGCGAATCCGCCGAGCAGGGGCGAGAGCCCTTTATCGTCACCCTCAGCGGCGTCGTCAGCGAGAGCCCCACTGCCAATCTTGCCGCATACTCGGCGTCCAAGGCCGCCCTCGCTGCCTTCGGACAGGCCGCCGGCCGGGAACTGCGGCGTAGCGGCATCCGCATTCTGGACGCGCGGCCCGGTCACACCGAGACCGACCTCTCCACTCACCCGATCTCCGGAATCGCCCCGCGCCTGCCGGCCGGCTACCCTCCGGTCGTCGTCGCCCAGCGCGTCGTCGACGCCATCATCAACGGCGAACGCGACCTGGCAAGCACATCGTTCCACTCGTAGGCCCCCCGGTCACGGGCGTCACACGTCGATACGGTCGCGACTCAGTTTGTCCGAGCTCTCGATGATGAATTCCTTGCGCGGCGCGACGTCGTTGCCCATCAGGAGCTCGAAGACGTTGCCGGCCATCTCCGCGTCGGCGACCCGCACGCGGCGCAGCGTGCGATGCGCCCGCTCCATCGTCGTCGTCGCGAGCTGGTCGGCATCCATTTCGCCGAGGCCCTTGTAGCGCTGGATCGGATCCTGGTAGCGCTTGCCGCTTTTCTTGAGTCCGGCGAGCACGGCCTGAAGCTCCACCTCCGAATACGTGTAGATGGTCTCGTTCGGCTTCGTGCCCGGGTTCATCACCACGACCCGGTGGAGCGGCGGTACGGCCGCGAAAACGCGTCCCTCCGTGATCATCGGGCGCATGTAGCGGAAGAACAGGGTGAGCAGCAGCGTGCGGATGTGCGCGCCGTCGACATCCGCGTCGCTCATGATGATGACCTTGCCGTAGCGCGCGGCTGACAGGTCGAAACTTCGTCCGGACCCGGCGCCGATCACCTGGATGATCGACGCGCACTCGACGTTCGACAGCATGTCGGCAACGGATGCCTTTTGCACGTTCAGGATCTTGCCGCGAATGGGGAGGAGTGCCTGGTGCTCGCTGTCCCGGGCGAGCTTGGCCGTGCCCAGGGCGGAATCTCCTTCGACGATGAAGAGCTCGCTCGTCGAGACATCATTGCTGCGGCAGTCGACCAGTTTCGCGGGCAGGGACGAGCTCTCCAACGCGTTCTTCCGGCGCTGGGTTTCCTTGTGGGCGCGAGCCGAGATTCGCGATTTCATCTCGGCCACGATCTTGTCCAGCACCACCGCGGCCTGCGTTTTGTCGTCGCGCTTCGTGGACACGAAACGCTCGTTCATGGCTTGGGCGACGACGTTGGCCACGATGGCGCGAACCGCGGGGGTGCCAAGCACCTCCTTGGTCTGCCCCTCGAATTGAGGCTCGGGCAGCCGCACGGTGAGCACGGCTGTGAGGCCGGCCATCACGTCGTCCTTCTCCAGCTTGTCCGACCCCATTTTGAGCCGTCGAGCGTTCAGCTCGACCTGCGCTCGCAAGAACTTGAGCAGGCCCGCGTCGAACCCGGCCTGGTGCGTTCCGCCCTTCGGGGTGGCGATGATGTTCACGAAGCTGCGGACAGTCGTATCGTAACCTGTCCCCCAACGGAGGGCGATGTCCACGGCACAGTCCCGGACCAGCTCGGTGGGCACCATGGCGCCCGTCGGGGTCAGCACCGGGACAGTCTCCCGGAAGGTCCCGTTTCCGGTCAGTCGCCAAGTGTCGGTGATCGGGCTGTCGGTGGCGAGGTGATCGACGAACTCCGAGATCCCGCCCTCGAACATGAAGGACTCGAGCACGTGCACGTCTGTGCGCTCGTCTACGATCTCGATCCCCAGGCCCGGGACGAGAAAGGCCGTCTGACGCGCTCGCTCGAGCAATTCCTCGGTCTGAAACGACGCACCCTTCGTGAAGATCTGACGGTCGGCCCAGTAGCGCACCCGCGTCCCGGTCACACCGCGCTTGACCTTGCCGATGACGCGTAGTTCGCTCTGCTTCTCAAAAGGCGTGAACGGCGCGTCGGGGCTCTTCTTCCCCGAGTCCGCGAAAATCCCGGGTTCGCCGCGGTGGAACGACATGGCCCAGGTCTTGCCGTCACGGTCGACCTCGACATCGAGGCGCTCGGACAGGGCATTGACGACGGATGCGCCCACGCCGTGGAGGCCACCGGACGCGGCATACGATCCGCTGCCGAATTTGCCGCCGGCGTGCAGTTTGGTGAAGACGACCTCGACACCGGTCAGTCCCGTCTTCGGCTCGATGTCAACCGGAACGCCCCGAGCCGTGTCGCGCACCTCCACGCTCTCGTCAGCATGGAGCACGATGTCGATGCTGGTGCCGAAGCCGCCCAGTGCCTCGTCGACCGAGTTGTCGATGATCTCCCAGAGACAGTGCATGAGGCCGCGCGAGTCGGTGGACCCGATGTACATGCCCGGGCGTTTGCGAACCGCTTCCAGCCCTTCGAGGACTGACAGGTGGCGGGCAGAATAATCAGAAGAACTCACAACGGTCAAGAATACCGAACCAACGCCCTTCCCCGGTCATCAACACCCGATTGAAGTGCGCTACGCGGTGAGCGAAATAACGGGCAACCGACTCGATAACCTTGCCAGACCGTGTTTCCATTAGGTACAGGTTAAATTGGTATCAGTTGGTATCAGTCTGGAGGAGGAAACCATGTCCCAGATCGCAGCCGAAAATGGTGCCATCAATCACGAGAAGGCTCCCCACCAGCTCACCGCGGCAGACCGCTGTGATGCATGTGGAGCGCAGGCCTACATTCGTGTGGTCGTGAACAACAGCGAACTGCTGTTCTGCGCGCACCACGGCCGTAAGCACCAGGAGAAGCTCGCCGCCATCGCGGACAGCTGGCACGACGAGTCGAGCCGCCTCCTTGAGGACCAGCGCTCCTAGCGGTATCGGTCGGCCTCAGGCAGCTCGAACTGTCCCGCGACCGGCCGATGGGCATCTACTCCATGGGGAGTCCGAGCCGCACCGCGATCTGATTGCGTGCGGCTTGTGCCATGTCGTCGGCAGCCAGCGAATGGTCACCGGGCAAATACTCATGAACGATACGAGCTAGGGCCGTACGCAGCAGGTGATCGGCCAGCCCGGGGTTTTTGGCGAGAACGGGACCGTGAAGATGGGTCCCGACGACGCTACCCATGACCAGTCCCTCCGTACCCGCGCCATTGCCCGTTCCGGAGATCACCTGGCCGAGCGGCGCCGCCTCGCCACCGACATAGCTGCGCTGATGATTCTCGAAACCGATCAGACGTCCGAACCGGGAGGCGACCACGATGTCTTCCGTGGCCCGTGCCGGCATCGGAACAGCGCGACCGGCCACGATGCCCAGCCCCTCGACAACGGATCCGTCGGCGAGTTCGATGCCCCAGCTCAGAAGTTCCCAGCCGGTTCCGACCAGGAGGATGGGGACACCCGCGGTGGCCCAGGTGCGCAGCTCCGTGGTCATCGTCGCGAGGATGTCCCTGGCGCGCACCATGTCGGAGTCGGAGCCCGATCCGATGACGACGGCATCGACCTGGTCCGGCAGATCGGCCGCGGAGCGCACCTCCACGACCGTGGCGTCGGCACCGGCCCATCGGGCCCGCTGGGCGAGAACGCGGGCGTTGGCGGCATCGCCATTGGTGCCCAGGAGCTCGGGAAGCAGCGACACGATCGAGAGCGGACGGGTCATTCCTGCTCCTCCTTGTTGGTGACGAGCCCCAAGTATGTCCTGGTGCGTCGCATGGAGTCTGCGGAGAAGATGATCGTCTTCAAACCAGTCAGTGGTTCGGGCAGAGCCAGGAAATCATCCAGGGCCAGGCCCAGGTTCGGCTCGATGCGGTCGACGACGACGTCGTCGTACACCAGCTGGAGGGCGATGTCGTGCGCCTTCGAACCGGATGCAATGCGGACCCGGCCCAGACCCGAGGTGTTGACGGGCCAGAAGTAGGACGGGTCGCGCACGTCTGACCCGATTGCGATGAGAATCTGCTCGGTCTTTGGCTCGAGGCTGTCGACGTTCAGTTGGAAACTGGCCGGGTTCTGCACCAGCACGAATTCAACCTGCTGGCCGCGAACCGTGACGATCTCACCACGGCCGAAGACCGGTGGGATGGCCGAGATGGCGTTGATGGCCAGCACCGGGTCGAAGCGGTCGCCGAGTGCGGCCTGCGCCGTGCACAGCGCTGTCAAGGCGTCGACGGCATAATGCGTTCCGCGGGCAGGCAGCCCGAGCGGGTAAACCACACCCGCAATGCTCACGGTGGCGCGGCGGCCCTGCACTGAGGTGAGGAGCATCCCCTCCCCCGCGTCCAGCCTGGTGGCGGTGGTCGCACTGTAGCCCAGGCCCCGCGGATTGTCGGCGAGAACGTCGGCGGAGACGCCGTAGCGCGCGACTGCCGAGGAGCCGGGTAGGCGTCCGGCGAGGTCGGTCAAATACTGGTCGTCCGCGTTGACCACGACGGTTCCGGTGGCGCTGGCGGCGATCTTGGCGAGCATGGCCGCGACCATGTTCGAGTCATGAAATCGGTCGATCTGGTCGACCATGACGTTCGTCAGCGCAACGACGCGCGGCGTCAACGTACCGGAGATCAGGGCTCCGTGGCCCTCATCCATCTCCAACACGGCGATGTCGCCCGCGATATGACCGCTCAGGCTGGCCTGCTCGAGTAGCGCGGAGGTCAGACCCTGGCTGATGTTGGCCGTGGACTGATTGGTGAAGACAACGCTGCCGTGAGCTCGGAGCGCCGCGACCAGCATCTTGGTCGTCGTTGATTTGCCGCTCGACCCGGTGACGATGACCAGGCCGCCGGGAAAGCTGTTCAGGCTGAGAGGAAGGAATCCGGGTGCGATCCTGTTGACGACGAGGCCAGGGATCGCGGATCCGCCGCCCGGCTTCCGCCAACGGGCCATTTTCCGTACGACTCGTCCCAGAAGAATCGCCGGTACGTAGCGCAAAACGCGCTCTACTCGAGGTAGTCGCGTAGGGACTGCGACCGTGAGGGGTGACGCAGTTTGGCCATGGTCTTGGACTCGATCTGACGGATGCGCTCACGCGTCACGCCGAACGTGTCGCCGATCTGGTCGAGGGTCTTCGGCATGCCGTCCCCGAGGCCGAAGCGCATGCGGATGACGCCCGCTTCTCGTTCGGAGAGCGAGTCGAGCAGGCTCTCCAGCTGCTTCTGCAACATCGTGAACCCGACGGCGTCCGCAGGCACGACGGCTTCCGTGTCCTCGATCAGGTCGCCGAACTCGCTGTCGCCGTCCTCACCGAGCGGAGTGTGCAGGGAGATGGGTTCGCGGCCGTATTTCTGGACTTCGACGACCTTCTCCGGGGTCATATCCAGTTCGCGGCTCAGCTCTTCCGGTGTGGGCTCCCGGCCGAGGTCCTGAAGCATCTGGCGCTGCACGCGGGCGAGCTTGTTGATGACCTCGACCATGTGCACCGGAATTCGGATCGTGCGGGCCTGGTCGGCCATCGCGCGCGTGATCGCCTGACGGATCCACCAGGTTGCGTAGGTGGAGAACTTAAAGCCCTTGGTGTAGTCGAATTTTTCGACGGCACGGATGAGGCCCAGGTTGCCCTCCTGGATCAGGTCGAGGAATTGCATGCCGCGGCCCGTGTAGCGCTTGGCGAGCGAGACGACCAGGCGAAGGTTCGCCCCCAGGAGGTGGCTTTTGGCGCGGGCGCCGTCTTTGGCGACCCACATGAGCTCGCGTCCAAGGGCGCTCTTCTTCTCGGCGTCGCTCATCTGGGACATCTTGTCTTCGGCGAAAAGCCCGGCTTCGATTCGCATCGCGAGCTCGACCTCTTCGGCGGCGTTCAGCAGGGCGACCTTGCCGATCTGCTTCAGGTAGTCCTTGACAGGGTCGGCCGTCGCACCGGTGATTGCGCTGGAGTAAACCGGCACCTCGTCGTCGTCGTCGACCAGTGACAGTACCAGGGCGCCGCTCGGGAGTGCCTCGGCGGATGCTGCGCGCTTCTTTTTGGCCTCGTCGGAGTCGTCGTCGGCATCCGCGTCATCGCCGCGTGCGGCCTCATCGTGTTCGTCAGATGCCGGCTTGGCCTTCGCCTTCGTGCTGGCGGCGCGCTTGCGCGGCGCGGGCTTCTCTTCACCGTTTGCTGCGGCAGCGGCCGCAGCAGCGGCCTTGGCCAGGGCGGCCTTGGTCGGCTTCTTCGCGGCGGCCTTGGCTGCCGGCGCAACTGCGTCTGGAACCGCAGTGGTGCTCACGGTGGACTCTTCGGTCTGCTCGATTTTTGTGCGGGTTGCCATTCGAACACCTCTCATGCCGTGGCTCGTGAACCTGCGGCGCTGCCAGGCGGGTCCCGACCGGGTGGGTATGGAGGGAGATGAGCCTGGGCAGTGTGGATTTTGGGCAGTACTAGGACCCATGTCAAGTCCCGGGCCATTCACACCGACACTGCTGTCGTTGCTCCCAGGACCAGAACGGGCCCTATTGACAATTATTGCATGCTTTGTGTAGGAGACAAGCCAGGCGCGCAGCTACTCCGGCTGCTGCCGCCGGCGCCAGGCCCGCGCCACGGCGACCCAGAGCGGCGCGACTTCCACTCCCTCGTCGCGGGACAGCTGGCTGCGGGTGCGGGCCCGGGCGTGCAGCAGAAAAATCACGCCGAGTCCCACAACCAGGAACTGCACGGAGAACGCAACCCGAAAGGAGTCGAGCGAATACAGATCGCTCGCCTCCCCCCTGGCGGTGCGCCAGCCGTCCTGAAGGTCAAGCAGTAGCCCGATCAGGTAGACCATCACGAAACTAGCGGTGAAGCCGCCCACGTTCACGACGCCGTTCGCTGAGCCGTGGCTGCGCTGGGGGTTGAAGGTGCGCGCGAAATCGAAGCCGATCAGTGAGCCGGGTCCCCCGATGCCAAGTGCGACGAGCAGCACCAGCATCAACCAGAACGGCGGCTGCAACGGCCACAGCAACACAGCGGCCCAGGCCGCGCCCATCAGCGCGACGACGCCCAGCACGATGGTGCTGCGGCGCAGCGGAAAGCGCGCCGTCAGGATCCCGAGGATCGGCCCGCACACCATGCCGGCACCCACCAGGACCATCAGCATCGCCGCGGCGAGGGACGGGTCGTAGCCAAGTCCGTACACCATGAAGGGGAACCCCCAGAGCAGGGTGAAGACGGTTCCGGAGGACTGTGTGACGTAGTGCGACCAGAAGCCGAGCTGGGTTCCGGGCCGTTTAAAACTGTGTGTGAGCTGCAGGAGCGCGCCACGCCAGCTGGTGGTCCGGTTCTGCATGGATGCGAGGTCCGGCTGGTCCTTCACCACGACGATGACCATGATGAGGGCCACCACGGCAACCGAGGCGGCGGAGAGGAACGTCGGCGTCCAGCCCCAGGTGTGCAGCACCCAAGCCAGCGGTAGGGCGGAGAGCACCTGGCCGAGCTGGCCGATGTTCCCCAGCCACTGCGAGAGCTGAGGAACGATGCGTCCGGAAAACCACGAGGCGATGAGACGAATCATAGAGATGAAGATGCCGGCGTCGCCGGCACCGACGAGGATGCGTCCGAGCACGGCAATCGAGATGTCGGGGGCGAAGGCGAGCGTGGTCTGACCGACCACCATCAGCCCTGTCCCGGAGGCCACCAGCACGCGAGGCCCGTACCGATCGATCAGGACGCCCACCGGAATCTGTGCCGCCGCATAGACGGCGAGTTGCACGACGGCGAGACTGGACAGCAGCGCGGCAGACCCGCCGAACCGCTCGGTGGCGGCGACACCGGCGATCCCGAGGGAAGAGCGCTGCAGGACGGCGGAGAGGTATGCGAACGATCCGACGTAAAAGATCAACCAGGAGCGGCGCGTGTTCATTGGCCCAAACTTACCCGGGCCGGAGCATCCGGATTCACGGCGACGCTCGACAGATCAGGCCGGCGAACCGTCGTCTCTGCTGCGCCGGGTGGCGAGGAAGTTCTCCAGTTCGGCGGCGATCTCGTCGGCGCTGGGCAATTCGCCGGCCTCGTCGGTCAGTGGGGAGCGCAGCGTGCTGCCCTCCATATAGGCGTCGTAGCGCTCTTCGAGCGTGCCGACGAGCTTGCCCAGCTCGGGGTTGTCCCGCACTTGCTTGTCGATGCGGGCGACGAATTCGCGATTCTTCTCTCGCACCCGATCGGTGGGGAAGATCAGCCCGGTGGAGGCACTTGTGCTGTCCAGCGCCGCGAGGGCGGCGAGGGGGAATTCCGTGTCGGCCAGATAGTGCGGGATCAGCAGTACGAACCCGACGACGGAGGCGCCAGCCTCCTGCAGCCGGTATTCCACCAGGTGCAGCGCGTTCGCCGGAACCTGGGTGTTCGGACGCCAGACCGACATGCTCTCGACCAGATCGGACCGGTTTCCGCTGACGGTCACGCCGATCGGACGGGTGTGCGGGACCGGCATCGGAATCGCGTGCACCCAGGTTGTGGAGGCCACCTTGAAGCGGCGCTCGAGCTGCAGCACCGCGGCGGTGAACTGTTCCCAGCGGAAATCCGGCTCGAAGCCGGTCAGAAGCAGGAACGGCTGGCCGATCTCGTCCCGGGCCTGGTACACCCTCAGGGCGGGAGGCTGATAGTCGGTGAGGTGGTCCTGGTCGAACTGGATGATCGGCCGCCGCGCCCGGTAGTCGAGCAGCACGTCGGCGTCGAAGGTCGCGACGACGGTGTGGTCAAGGGTTTCCAGAAGGTATTCCGCGAATTGCGAGACGGCACCACCGGCATCCGCGAAGCCCGTCAGACCCGCCACAAGGTGGAGCCCCTCCGGGACGTTTTGCGCGTCCGCAGTCAGCTCGTAAATGTCACCAGGATCCCGCATGACATTAACTGTAAGCGCCAAATTCCGGGTGGTGCGGGAATCGACGACCCCGCCGTGATGCCGAGAGCGAACACACCCGGAGCGTACGATCGGGGGATGAACGCACCCCGCCTGACCATATCCGCAGCACCCGCCCTCGAATCGGAGGTGGACGTTCTCATTGTCGGGGCGCTCCAGTCCGGCGACTCCGCCGCCCTGTTCGCTGACGCCGCCTTCGCCGGCCTCGCGGACCAACTCGCCCCCCTGGGTATCACGGGCGGTCGCGATCAGGTGGTGCGACTGCCTGCGTCGATCGGCAACGCCCGCAGCATCGCCGTTGTCGGAATCGGCAAGGAGGCCACGGTCGATGCGCTGCGCCATGCTGCCGGGTCGGCCGTTCGCCAGCTGACCGGCGTGACCTCGGTTGCCTTCGCCTTCCCCATGACCACGGATGCCCAAGCGGAGGCCGTCCTGGAGGGTGCCGCGCTCGGTGCGTATTATTACACCGCGTACCGGCAGAACTCGCTCGCCGCGACCAGGATCCCGGCGCAGGAGATCACGGTGCACACCGCCGCGGAGGCGGCCGGAGCCTCCGCCCGCGTCGGAGTCATCGCCGAGGCCGTCAACCTGGTCAAGGACCTGGTCAACATGCCGCCCTCCGACCTCTACCCGGAGGCACTCGCGCGCCTGTCCATGGACGCCGCCGCGGGCCTTCCCGTCGCCGTGCGCGTCTGGGACGAGGCGGAGCTGGCCGCGGATGGTTTCGGCGGGATCGCGGGCGTCGGCCAGGGTTCCAGCCGGCCGCCGCGCCTGGTCAAGGTCAGCTACACGCCGGAGGGCGCGACGCAGCACCTTGCCCTGGTCGGCAAGGGCATCACCTTCGACACCGGCGGACTCTCACTGAAGCCGCCGGCATCCATGGTCGGCATGAAATACGACATGACCGGCGCGGCGACCGTGCTGGCCGTGACCCTGGCGGCCGCCCGCCTGGGGCTCAACGTGCGCATCACCGCCTGGCTCTGCATCGCGGAGAACATGCCGTCCGGCTCGGCCATCCGACCCAACGACGTGTTGCGGATCCGCGGAGGCCGCACGGTCGAGGTGCTGAACACGGATGCGGAGGGTCGCCTGGTTCTTGCGGACGGTCTCGTCGCGGCCGGCGAGGAGTGCCCGGATGCGATCGTGGACGTGGCGACGCTGACCGGCGCCGCCCTCGTCGCACTCGGCACCCGCTACTACGCCGCCATGGGTGAGGATGCCCTGGTCGCCCGGGTGCTCACCGCCGGCAAATCGGTGGGTGAGCTGGTGTGGCCGATGCCGCTTCCCGAGGAACTGCGCCCTCTACTCAACTCGGATGTCGCCGACATCGCCAACGCGAAGATCGGCAGCACCCACGGCGGCATGCTGCTCGCCGGAGTATTCCTGCAGGAGTTCATCGGGACCCGCGGCAACGGGGACGGCACCGAGACGATCCCGTGGGCCCACCTGGACATCGCCGGGCCGGCCCACAACACCGGCAGCGGGTGGGGATTCACGAATGCCGGGCCGACCGGAATCTCGGTTCGGACTCTGCTCCGACTGGCCGAGGACTTTTCGCGCCCGTAGTACAGTCAAATGGGCGAGAAATCTCGCCCACTCTCGCCTGCCCGGATGCGTATCCTCGCTGCGGGCAGACCGGGTTGTGATGTATGAGGGAGTATCTGGGTGTCGGAACAGAATTTTGACCTTGTCGTTCTCGGCGGCGGAAGCGGTGGCTACGCGGCCGCATTGCGTGCCGTTCAGCTGGGGCTCACCGTTGGCCTGATCGAAAAGGGCAAACTCGGCGGAACCTGTCTGCACCTCGGTTGCATCCCGACCAAGGCACTCCTGCACTCGGCCGAGGTGGCCGATGTCAGCCGCGACGCCGCGAAGTACGGTGTCAAAACGCAGTTCGAGGGCATCGACATGCCAGCCGTGAACGCGTTCCGCAAGAGTATTGTGGCGTCGAAGTTCAAGGGGCTGCAGGGTCTGATCAAGTCGCGCGGCATCACAGTGATCGAAGGTGAAGGTCGATTGATTTCGCCGAACACCGTGCAGGTCGGTGCCAACACCATCGTGGGTAAGAACATCGTCCTCGCGACAGGCTCCTACTCCCGCTCCCTGCCGGGGCTCGCCATCGGCGGTCGAGTCATGACCAGCGAGCACGCCCTGGAGCTCGAGTTCGTCCCGAAGAAGGTCGCCGTGCTCGGCGGCGGCGTCATCGGCGCCGAATTCGCGAGCGTCTGGAAGTCCTTCGGTGCCGACGTCACCATCATCGAGGCACTTCCCCACCTGGTTCCCAACGAGGAAGAGTCCATCTCCAAGCAGCTGGAGCGCGCCTTCCGAAAGCGTGGCATCGAATACTCGCTCGGCATCCGGTTCCAGAGCGTCACTCAGCACGAGAACGGCGTCGTCATCACCCTGGAGGACGGCACCATCATCGAGGCGGAGATTCTGCTCGTCGCCGTCGGGCGTGGCCCGTCGACCGCCGGACTCGGCTTCGAGGAGGTCGGCGTCACCATGGACCGCGGCTTCGTCCTGACCGACGAGCGCCTCGCGACCAACATCCCCGGCGTCTTCGCCGTGGGCGACATCGTCCCCGGCCTGCAGCTCGCGCACCGCGGATTCCAGCAAGGCATCTTCGTCGCCGAGGAGATCGCCGGTCTCAACCCGATCGTCGTCGACGACCTCAACATCCCCAAGGTCACCTATTGCGACCCGGAGATCGCCTCCGTCGGCTACTCGGAGGCCAAGGCTGCCGAAAAGTTCGGCGCCGACCAGATCTCCACCGTCGAGTACAACCTGGGTGGAAACGGCAAGAGCTCCATCCTCGGCACGAGTGGCTCCATCAAGCTCGTCCGGGTCAAAGACGGCCCCATCCTCGGTGTCCACATGATCGGCGCCCGCGTCGGCGAGCTGATCGGTGAGGGACAGTTGGTGGTGAACTGGGAGGCCTACCCGGAAGACATCGCCCCGTTCCTTCACGCGCACCCCACCCAGAACGAGGCACTCGGCGAGGCCTTCCTGGCGCTGGCCGGCAAGCCGCTTCACGCGTAGCCGCCGAACCTCTGCATTCAGACACTCAGTACTCTAATTACAGACAATACGTTTTGAAGGAGACAATCGCATGAGCGAATCCGTTAACCTCCCGGCACTCGGTGAGAGTGTCACAGAGGGTACGGTCACCCGCTGGCTGAAGAACGTGGGAGACCGCGTCGAAGTCGACGAGCCGCTGCTGGAAGTATCGACCGACAAGGTGGACACGGAAATCCCGTCCCCCATTGCCGGCGTGATCGAGGCCATCCTGGTTCAGGAAGATGAGACCGTCGAGGTCGGAACTCCGCTGGTCATGATCGGTGACGGTTCCGGCGCCTCCACTCCCGTCGCGGAAGCGCCTGCGCCGGTGGACGCTCCCGAGCCCGTCGCGGAAGCTCCGGCACCGGTGGCGGCCCCCGCACCCGTGGCGGCACCCGCACCCGTGGCGACACCCGCACCCGTGGCGACACCCGCACCCGTGGCGGCACCCGCACCCGTGGCGGCACCCGCACCGGTCGCGGCACCCGCACCGGTCGCGGCACCCGCACCGGTCGCCGCACCCGAACCCGTCGCTGCACCCGCACCGGTGTTCGCGCCCACACCGGTCGCGGCACCCGTTGCTGCTGCGGCTCCTGCCGCTGCACCCGTCGCCGCCCCGGCACCTGCCGCTTACCCCGTGGTCGCGCCGGAGCCGGCCGTCTCCCGCGGATCGCACGCGGGAACATCCGGCTACGTCACCCCCATCGTCCGCAAACTCGCGAACGAGGCCGGTGTCGATCTGTCCCGCGTGGTCGGAACCGGTGTCGGTGGACGCATCCGCAAGGAGGACATCGCGCTCGCCCAGGCCAGCGCTCCCGTCGGGACGGCTGCAGCAACAGCTCCGGCCGTGGAGGTTTCCGCCCTGCGCGGGACCACCCAGCCCATGTCGCGTCTGCGCAAGGTCGTCGCCGAGCGCGCCGTCATCTCGATGCAGTCATCGGCTCAGCTGACCACGGTGGTCGAGGTCGACGTCACCCGGGTCGCGGTTCTTCGCGACCAGGTGAAGGCCGATTTTCACGCCAAGACGGGCAACAAGCTGTCCTTTCTGCCGTTCTTCGCTCTCGCTGCAGCCGAGGCACTTCAGGCCAACCCAATCATCAACGCCACCATCGACGGCGACACGATCGTGTTCCCGAGCCAGGAGAACATCAGCATTGCGGTCGATACCGAACGCGGCCTGCTGACCCCGGTCGTGCGCAACGCGGGCGAGCTCGATCTGGCCGGATTCGCCGCTCAGATCGCCGACCTCGCCCAGCGCACCCGCGACAACAAACTCAAGCCCGACGAACTGTCTGGTGGAACGTTCACACTGACCAACACCGGTTCGCGCGGTGCGCTCTTCGACACCCCGGTCGTCTTCCTGCCGCAGAGCGCCATCCTCGGCACCGGGGTTGTCTACAAGAAGCCCATCGTCGTCAGCCAGGGTGGCCTCGACGCGATCGCGATCCGCTCGACCGTGTTCCTGGCTCTGTCCTATGATCACCGCATCATTGACGGCGCGGATGCTTCACGCTTCCTCGTCACCATGAAGCAGCGTCTCGAGGCAGGTGCCTTCGAAGCAAACCTCGGCATCTAGTCGATGTCGTCCGTGAGACCGGACCTTGACTAGTAGTCGAAAATATCCCTGATTCGCCAGCCGGCCTCGCCCTTGATCACAAGGACCGAGGCCGGCTGTCGTTCTGCATCCGGGGCCTGAAGCGACACGAGCGCGACATCCCCCATTCGCTCCACCAGAACCGCCGCCCACGACGACCAATCCTCGAATTCGGCGACCTCGTCGCCCTGTTGCATCATGAGCAGGGTGAAGCTGTCGGCCGCCAGAGCCGCCGATTGCGCCTGGTGCACGGCATCGAGGCAGACCACCGAAACCTCCGCAAGGCACCGGCTGCGGACCCGCAGCAGGGCAGGAAGCGCGACCACCGGGTCGTCGCCGGTCACCACGGCTTCCTCTCGGGGGGACCCGTCACCGCCTACTTCGTCGCCGTCAGCGGTGGTCGACTCGGCCGGCTTTGAGGAGCCCTCCGGCCGCGCTCCGTCGGTGTGCGCGGATCCACCCGCGGCCAGCGCCGTCACCGCCAGTCCCGTACTCAACAGGGCCACGAGGGCCACGAGGAGCAGCGGCCCACGGCGGAGGCGGAACCGCCGGCCCAGCAGCGACTTCAGCCCACCGGTCGGGTGACCTTCCCACAGCCGGCGAACCGCCGTGCGAGCACGCGAGACCCGGCTGCCGAGCATCCGTTTGGCTCGGGGATCCTCTGCGGCAAGGCGGACCTTCTCCGTGGGAGCACGTCCGACGAAATCGCCAATCAGAGGTCTCCGGAGCCAGTCGACGGCCGGTTGCGGCCCGCTGACGGCCTCGGGGCTCCGACCCAGCCTCACCGGCACGGCCTCGGCCCAGGCGAACAGGAGATGCTCGACCTCGCCCCAGGTGCAGGCCGCCGAGCCAGCGGCCGGCACCGCGCACCACCGTTCCAGGTCGCGGAGGACCGTCGGGACCGGCACGACGGGATCGACGTGGTCGAGCACCGTCCGGATGACCTGCGCGAGCCGGCCGTGCACCAGGGCGAGCGCCTCGGACCGCCCGCGACCGGCCTCGGGCAGCGCCCGGAGCTCTCCCAGCCCGGTCAGGACCGGGCGCCCGCTGGAGTCGAAGAGAATGCTCGCGAGGCTGACGGCCGGATGGATCAGGCCGATGGCCTGCAGCTCCGCCAATGCGGCCGCGATCGGGGCCAGGATCGTGACCGCCTCCCCGGGAAGCAAGTGACTGCGGCCCTCCAGAAAGCCGCTCAGCGACCCGCCCGTGAGCTGTTCCAGTACGAGGCAGGTGCGGCCATCGGCCAGGGTGCCGACATCGACGAGCGTGGTCAGCCGTCCGACCGTCAGGGTGGTCAGGGCTTGGACCTCCCGTTCGATCGAGAGGTCCTCCGTTCCCGGATGGAAGACCTTGAGCACGACGGACGTCGTGGAGCCACCCTGCTCCCACCCCCGCGCCTCGTCCCCGGTCGAGGTCGACGGGGACGGCGCCACGCCCACATACAGGTCGGACCGGTCGGTTGACGCCAAGCGCCGCAGAACGCGGTAGCCTGCGACCAATGCGGGGCCGCCGCCGGGTACCGAGCCGGTCGAGTGGGGCAGGGACGCGGGCCCCGGATTGCGGACGCGTCGACCGCGAGTTCTCATACCGGACATGCTGGCCTCGCCGCTCCCCTCCCGGCCGACCCGGACTCGGTTCGGGGACAACCGGGCCGCCAACCTCGTGGGGAGGAACGCCGGGGTTTAGGATGAGTGCATGCTCGACTTTGTCGTCGCGGGGCTAAGCGCCAACTCCGTGCCGTATGTTGAGGGCCTTGAGCTCCAACGCGCAGTCCACCGTTCCGTCGTCTCCGGGGAGAGGCCGGACACCGTCATCTTTCTCGAACATCCGAGCGTGTATACCGCCGGGAAGCGCACAGCTCCCGAGGAGCGTCCCCGAAACGGAACCCCCGTCATCGACGCGGACCGCGGTGGGAAGATCACCTGGCACGGCCCCGGGCAGCTGGTCGGGTATCCGGTCACTCGCCTCCGGGAGCCCGTCGACGTCGTCGGCTACGTGCGCCTCCTCGAGGGGATCCTCATCGACGCCCTCCTGGGCTTCGACATCGTCGGCTGCCGAATCTCGGGCCGTTCAGGAGTCTGGGTCGGCCCGGAGGGCCGGGAAGACAAAATCGCCGCCATCGGAATCCGCGTCGCGGAAGGAGTGACCATGCACGGCTTCGCCCTCAACTGCAACAACTCGCTCGAACCCTACGACCACATCATCGCCTGCGGGATCAAGGACGCCGGCGTCACCACCATCTCGAGAATGGTCGGCCACGACGTGAACCCGGCCGACCTCATCACCCCCATCACGGCCCAGTTCGAGACCGTCTGGGCGGTGTCCGCATGAGCGCGGCGCCCGAGGGACGCAAGATGCTCCGCCTTGAGATCCGCAATATGGAAACGCCGATCGAACGTAAGCCCGCCTGGATCAAGACGGTGGCGAAGATGGGACCGGAGTACCGCAAGCTCCAAAACCTGGTGAAGGGCGAAAACCTGCACACCGTGTGCCAGGAGGCCGGCTGCCCTAACATCTTCGAATGCTGGGAAGACCGCGAGGCGACCTTCCTGATCGGCGGGTCACAGTGCACGAGGCGGTGCGACTTCTGCCAGATCGATACCGGCAAACCTGCCGAGTACGACACGGATGAGCCGCGCCGCGTCGCGGAATCCGTCGTCAAGATGAATCTGCGCTACGCCACGGTGACGGGCGTCGCCCGCGACGACCTGCCCGACGAGGGCTCCTGGCTCTACGCGGAGACCATCCGGCAGATCCACCAGCAGAGTCCCGGAACCGGCGTTGAGATTCTGGTCCCGGACTTCTCCGGCAACCCGGACCACCTCGGCGAGGTCTTCTCCGCCCAGCCCGAGGTCTTCGGCCACAATGTGGAGACCGTCCCGAGAATCTTCAAGCGAATCCGGCCGGCATTCCGCTACGAACGGTCCCTGGACGTCCTCACCCAGGGCCGCGATGCGGGACTTATCACGAAATCGAATCTGATCCTGGGCATGGGTGAGGAGCGCGCGGAGGTCAGCCAGGCCCTCCAGGACCTGCACGACGCCGGGACCGACATCATCACGATCACCCAGTATCTGCGGCCGAGCGCGCGTCATCTGCCCGTGGCCCGCTGGGTGAAGCCGGAGGAGTTCGTCGAACTCAAGGAGGAAGCCGAGGCCATCGGTTTCCTTGGTGTGCTCTCCGGCCCGCTTGTGCGCTCGTCCTATCGGGCGGGCCGGCTCTGGGCCCAGTCCATGCTGGCGACCGGTCGCGAGGTTCCGCCGCAACTGCGCCACCTGGCGGACGCATCCCTCGGGTTCGCGCAGGCGGTCTCCTGATCAAAAATCGGTCACGAGACATTCGGGTGACTGGGTAGTCTTGGAACCATGGCACGCAGCAAGGACAAGACTCCCCGCCCCCCCAAGAAGCCCGGCCGCATGAAGCAAATGTGGCAGGTGTTCCAGATGACACGCCGCTACGACAAGAAGATCGTGTTGTTCATGGTTCTCGGCTTCGTGGTGCCCGTCGCGGTCGCGCTGGGACTTGCCCTTATTCTGTCCCCCGGGAGCATCCTCAACATCGTCTTGTGGACAATTTCGGGTGTGCTCACCGGAATCCTCGCCATGCTCATCATCCTGGGCCAGCGGGCCGAAAAAGCCGCATACACGCAGATCGAGGGCCAGCCCGGCGCCGTCGGCGCGGTGCTGCGCGGTTCACTGAAGCGCGGCTGGGTGGGAAGTGAGATGCCCGTCGCCGTCAACGGCAAGACCCAGGATGCCGTGTACCGGGCTGTCGGCCGCGGCGGCGTGGTGCTGATCAGTGAAGGGCCGCGCACCCGAACGGCCCGCATGCTCGAGGAAGAGCGCCGGATGGTGACCAGGCTCGGCGGCAGCATCGCCGTCACCATCATCAGCGTCGGCCCCGACGCCGATGCCGTGCCGCTGCACAAACTGGCCCGGCGCCTCACCCGGATCAAGCCCACCCTGACCAAGGCCGAGGTGCTCGCCGTGAACAACCGGTTGAATTCCATGACCAAGAAACTGCCGATCCCCAAGGGCGTCGACCCGATGAAGGCGCGTCCGCAGCGCGGAAACTAGGCACTTCCCCTCGCGGCTCAGGCTAGGAGCGGATGAGCACCGTTCCCGCGACCTTGTCGTGGAAACCGCGCTGGTCCGAGTCCCAGACTAGAGCGGGGACCGCCAGCCCGAGCAGCAGGGACCGCACGACGGGGCGCCACAACCCGACCCAACCCGGCTGGAGCGGGACGACCCGGAGCCCGACCAGACGGTGGCCGATGCTGCCGCCGATGGTCGGGATGAACACGATCTGGAGCCCCACGAAAATGGCGGTCACAGCGAAGCCGTTGACCACGCCGCTCGTGCTGAAGAACAGTGCCGCCGCCCCGTAGGCCAGGGCCCAGTCCAGCGCGAGGGCGCCGATCCTGCGGCCGACGCGCCCCACGGATCGGGTTCCCTCGTTCGGCAGGCCGAGGCGCTCCCCCGGCCAACGGCTCGGTGGAAGTTGTCCAAAAGTGGTCGAATTCGAGGCTGCGGCAGACACGGGCTGAGTCTACCGAGCGGGCCCCGCTGTAACATGTGTGAAACATAAGCGTCACTGCCGGGTAATGGCATCCCAGTAGCCTCAAAGGAGCCGCAGCGCGCGACTTACACGTTCTATGCCCACGTCGTTTGGAGAAAAAACCGCATGTTCCGCGATTCGTCAGAAGTGCTCAAGTTCATCAAAGACACGGACGTCAAGTTCCTTGACATCCGTTTCACCGATTTGCCGGGTGTTCAGCAGCACTTCAACATCCCCGCGTCGACCGTCGATGAGGAGTTCTTCACGGTCGGGCAGATGTTCGACGGTTCGTCGATCCGCGGTTTCGCGTCGATCCACGAATCCGACATGCAGCTGATCCCGGACGTGACCACGGCCTACATCGACGCGTTCCGCACCGAGCGCACCCTCATCATGCTTTTCGACATCTACAACCCGCGCAACGGCGAGATCTATTCGAAGGACCCGCGTCAGGTTGCCAAGAAGGCCGAGAAGTACCTGGCTTCGACCGGGATCGCGGACACCGCATTTTTCGCTCCGGAGGCCGAGTTCTACATCTTCGACGATGTTCGCTACGAAGTGAACCAGCACTCCAGCTTCTACTCCGTGGACTCCAGCGAGGGTGCCTGGAACTCGGGCAAGGAAGAGGTCGGCGGGAACCTCGCCAACAAGACGCCTTTTAAGGGCGGCTACTTCCCCGTCAGCCCGGTCGACCAGCACGCCGACCTGCGCGACGACATCTGCCTCAAGCTGATTGACGCCGGACTCATCCTGGAACGCAGCCACCACGAGGTCGGCACCGGCGGCCAGGGCGAGATCAACTACCGCTTCGACACCATGGTGCACGCAGCCGACGATCTGCTCAAGTTCAAGTACATCGTCAAGAACACCTCGGCCGAGTGGGGAAAGACCGCCACCTTCATGCCGAAGCCTCTGTTCGGCGACAACGGCTCCGGCATGCACACGCACCAGTCACTGTGGGCCGACGGCAAGCCCCTTTTCTACGACGAGTCCGGCTACGGCGGACTGTCCGACGTCGCCCGCTGGTACATCGGTGGTCTGCTCAAGCACGCACCGGCCGTACTCGCCTTCACAAACCCGAGCGTCAACTCCTACCACCGTCTGGTGCCGGGGTTCGAAGCTCCCGTCAACCTCGTCTACTCGGCGGGCAACCGTTCTGCGTCCATCCGGATCCCGATCACGGGCACCAACCCGAAGGCGAAGCGCATCGAGTTCCGCGCTCCCGATGCCTCGGGCAACCCGTACCTCGCCTTCGCCGCCCAGCTGATGGCCGGCCTGGACGGCATCAAGAACCGGATCGAACCGCACGAGCCGGTCGACAAGGACCTCTACGAGCTGCCGCCCGAAGAGGCCAAGAACATCCCGCAGGTTCCCGCGTCGCTCGGCGAGGCCCTCGTAGCCCTCGAGAACGACCACGACTTCCTGCTTGCCGGCAACGTCTTCACGCCCGAACTGATCGAAACCTGGATCGACTACAAGCGTGAGATGGAAATCAAGCCGCTCGCGCAGCGTCCGCACCCGTTCGAGTTCGAGCTCTACTACGGCGTCTAGACCGTAGCCCCGGCAACCGGCCTGGTATAGGCAGGAGGACCTCATCCCCTCGGGGATGCGGTCCTCCTCTGTACCGGACCTACCCGCCGAAGGGGCCGGCGCGCTCCACCGGCCCGTAGAACAGGCGCTCGAACACCGCGCGGGCGCGGCGGGTCACCGAGAGGTATTCCTCCTCGAGCTGGTTGGCAGAGCCCGGCGGGTATTCCATCACCCGGGCGACGCCCTCGAGCTGCACGCGGTCGGTCGGGAGGACATCCGCGGTCTTGTTGGTCCAGAGGGTGATCGCGGACCGGCAGCGGGACGCGAAGACCCACGCGGTGGTGAGAGTTTCGGCATCCGTCTCGTTGACCAGGCCCGCGGCGACGGCCGCGCGGAGGGCGCCGAGCGTCGACGAGGTGCGCAGCTCGGCGATGTCGGCCGCATGCTGCAGCTGAAGCAGCTGCACGAACCACTCCACGTCGCTCAACGACCCTCGGCCGAGCTTGAGGTGCCGGTTGGGATCGGCGCCCTGCGGCAGCCGTTCGTTTTCGACTCTGGCCTTGATCCGCTTGACCTCACGGATCGCCTGTTCGCTGATCGATGACGGATACCGCACCTCGTCGGCGACGGCCTCGAAGTCGGCCAGGAGCCGGGCGTCGCCGGCGACTCCTCTCCCCCGCAACAGCGCCTGTGCCTCCCAGGTGAGCGACCAACGCCGGTAGTAGGCCTCGTAGGACTCGAGGGACCTGGCAACGGAACCGTTCTTCCCCTCAGGGCGCAGCCCGATGTCCAGGTCCAGAGGCAGGCGGTTGTCATCAGTGAGCCGCGACAACTCCTTGACGATGAACTTCGCCCGGTCGTGGGCTGCCTCGCCGGTGAGGGTGCCCGGGCGAAAGACGTACATCACGTCGGCATCCGAGCCGAACCCCAGTTCCGAGCCGCCGAACCGGCCCATGCCGATCACGGCGAATTCGATCCCGTCGGCGTCCTGACCGTCTTCGGCACCGTCGAGCGTGGTGCCACGGATGGCGGCGAGCACCCCCTCGATGATGGTGGCGGTGACGTCGGTGAGCCCCGTCGCCAGCTCGTCGATGCTGACCTGGCCCAAAATCGCCGAGAACGCCAGCCGCAGCATTTCGCGGCGCCGGGCCGTGCGCAGGATCGAGGCGGCCGCATCCGGACTCTCGTGCCGTGCCAGCACGGCGCGGGCCTCCGCACGGAGGGTGGCCGCGCTGCGGGGCCGCAGGTCGTCCTCGTCTTCCAGCCAGGCCACGGATTCGGGAATCGTCTCCAGGAGCTCGCCGACGAAACGGGATGAGGACAGCACCCGGGTGAGTCGCTCGGCGGCCCCGGATGAGTCGCGGAGCATGCGCAGGAACCAGTAGGTCGTACCGAGACTGTCGCTCAGGCGCCGGAACGCGAGCAGCCCGTAGTCGGGGTCGGCTCCCTCGGAGAACCATTGCAGCAGCACAGGCAGTAGATTGCGCTGAATCGTCGCCCGTCGGGACACCCCGCCGGTGAGGGCCGCGATGTGACCGAGGGCGCCCTTGGTGTTGCGGAATCCGATGGCGGCCAGCCGGGCCTCGGCCTGGGCGCTGGTGAGGCCCAGCCCGTCCGCGGGAAGCGCGGCCACCGCCGACAGGAGAGGGCGGTAGAACAGGCGCTCATGCAGGCCACGCACCCGGTGCTTGGTGTTCAGCCACCGGACGCTCAGCTGGGCGGCGTTCGGGGCGAGCCCGGTCGCCCGGGCGAGGACGCGCAGGCTCGACTCGTCGCGCGGGACAAGGTGGGTGCGCCGGAGCTTCTCCAGCTGCAGGCGGTGCTCCATCAGCCTCAGGATGCGGTACTCCTGAGCGAACTCGGCCGCTTCAGCGCGCCCGACGTATCCGCTCTCGGCCAGCGCGGTCAGCGCTGGCAGGGTGCCGGCCTGCCGAACCGCCGGATCCGCCTGACCGTGCACGAGCTGCAGAAGCTGCACGGTGAACTCGATGTCGCGGAGGCCGCCGGGGCCGAGCTTCAGCTGCACGGCGACTTCGTCCTCCGGAATGTTCTTGGTGACGCGCTTGCGCATCCGCTGCACGGACTCGACGAAATTCTCCCGGCTGGCACTGGTCCACACCTTCGGGGACACCGCCGCCACATACCGGCCCCCGAGCTCGAGGTCGCCCGCCAGCGGTCTGGCCTTCAGCAGCGCCTGGAACTCCCAGCTCTTCGCCCAACGGTCGTAGTAGGCCAGGTGAGACTCAAGGGATCGCACCAGGGCGCCGGACTTGCCCTCGGGACGGAGGTTCGGGTCCACTTCCCAGAGCTCGGGTTCGACGGCGGGCTGATTCAGGCCCCGCATCAGCAGGATCGCGAGCCGGGTGGCGATATCGACCGCGCGCGGCGCTTCCAGGCCGGCGACCGGGTCACCCTCGGCGACGAAGATCACGTCGACATCGCTGACGTAGTTCAGTTCGCCGGCGCCGGCCTTGCCCATGCCGATCACCGCGAGCCGGGTGGCGCGCACCTCTTCCTCCGGGAATACGCCTCGCCCCGCGACCAGGCCGGTGGACATGCTCCGCGCGACGGCCAAGGAGGCCTCCAGCGCGGCGGCCGCCAGGTCGGCGAGCGTGCGGGCGACGGCGTCCAGGCCCGCGACCGGGTCGGCCTGCTCGAGGTCGTAGGCGGCCAGCTGCGCCAGGCGGCGCCGGTAGCGCACCCGCAGGGCGACCCAGCCCTCATCGTCGACGAGGCTGGCGAACCCGTCCCGCGTACCGACCGCATCCAGCAGGTCCTCGATCAGTTCCGGCAGGTCGGGAAGGGCCGTGAGCGGCTGGGCGAGAACCGTCAATTCCTCCGGATGACGCAGGAAGAACTCGGTCAGTCCGCTCGACGCGCCGACGACCCGCAGCAGCCGCTGGGTCGGCTCCGGGTGCAGCAACAACGCCCGCACCTCGTGCGGCGCCCGGCGCAGCAGCGACACGAGGGCCGCGAGGGCGGCATCCGGGTTGGCCGTCTTGCCGAGCAGCGGCAGCAGGGCGTCCGATTCGGGTCCGCCCAGGTCACCGACCTCGTCCAGCCGAAAACGCACCTCTCGCAGCTCGACGAAGCCTACCCGGGCGAGCTCGGTCAGAGTCAGCTGTTCCCGTGCCATCGGGTCTCGTCTCCCGACCGTTATAGCATCTCGAGGTTCTTGTCGAGCTCGAAGGGAGTGACCTGCGAGCGGTACTCCTTCCACTCCTGGCGCTTGTTGAGCAGCACATAGTTGAACACGTGCTCGCCCAGCGTCTCGGCGACCAACTCGGACTCCTCCATGTACTGGATCGCGTGGTCCAGGCTCGCTGGAAGCTGCCGGTAGCCCAGAGCGCGCCGCTCGGTGTCGCTCAGGCCCCACACATTGTCCTCGGCCTCGGGGGGAAGCTCGTAGCCCTCTTCGATTCCCTTGAGCCCGGCGGCCAGCATGAGGGAGTACGCGAGGTACGGATTCGCTGCCGAGTCGATAGCCCGGTACTCGACGCGGGCGCTCTGCCCCTTATTGGGCTTGTACAGTGGCACCCGGATCAGGGCGGACCGGTTGTTGTGACCCCAGCACACGAAGCTGGGGGCTTCGTCCCCGCCCCACAGGCGCTTGTAGGAGTTCACGAACTGGTTCGTGACCGCGGTGATCTCCGGGGCATGCTTGAGCAACCCGGCGATGAACTGGCGACCGGTCTTAGAGAGCTGGTATTGCGCGCCCGCCTCGAAGAACGCGTTGGTGTCGCCCTCGAACAGGGACAGGTGCGTGTGCATTCCTGACCCGGGGTGCTCCGACATCGGCTTCGGCATGAACGTCGCGTAGACGCCCTGCTCGATGGCCACCTCCTTGATGACCGTGCGGAAGGTCATGATGTTATCCGCCGTGGTCAGCGCATCCGCATAGCGCAGGTCGATCTCGTTCTGACCGGGACCTGCCTCGTGGTGGCTGAATTCCACCGAAATGCCAAGGTCTTCGAGCATCCGCACCGACCGGCGGCGGAAGTCGTGGGCTGTGCCGCCGGGAACGTTGTCGAAGTAGCCGGCGTGGTCCACCGGCACGGGGCCGTTCTTGCCATACTTGGACGACTTGAGCAGGTAAAACTCAATTTCGGGGTGGGTATAGAACGTGAAACCGCGGTCGGCTGCCTTGGCCAGCGTGCGCTTAAGCACATTTCGCGGATCGGCGACGGCCGGCTGACCGTCCGGCGTCATGATGTCGCAGAACATGCGGGCGGTCGGGTCGATCTCACCGCGCCAGGGCAGGATCTGGAACGTGGTCGGGTCCGGGTGCGCGAGCACATCCGCCTCGAACGACCGGGTGAGACCCTCGATCGCCGAACCGTCGAAACCGAGACCCTCGGCGAATGCGCCCTCAACCTCTGCGGGTGCGATGGCCACCGATTTGAGGGTGCCGACGACATCCGTGAACCAGAGTCGGATGAACTTGATTCCCCGCTCCTCGATGGTCCGAAGAACGAAGTCGCGCTGCTTGTCCATTCACGCCCTTTCTTGTCGCTCCCTAGGCTACTGTCTGGCGTCGGCTCTCGGGCGAAACCGGCCGCCGATCGGCCCGAACGCGCCTTGACTACACTTGAGGCATGCCAGAGTCGACCGTTCCGGATGAACCCCAGCCCGTCAGCGAGCTGAATCCCTTCGTTTCTGTGCAGTCCGGACCCAAACGGGTGCGCACGCGCCATTTTCACAACGCCAAGCAGCAGGGCATCCCGATAACGGGGCTCACCAGCTACGACATGCTCACGGCCCAGATCTTCGACCAGGCCGGCATCGACTTCCTGCTCGTGGGCGATTCGGCCGGCAACAACGTGTTCGGCTACGAGACCACCCTTCCGGTGACGGTCGACGAACTCATCCCGCTCACCCGGGCCGTCGCGCGCGCCGTGACCCGCGCACTCGTCGTCGCAGACATGCCCTTCGGTTCGTACGAGACCGGCCAGAGCGAGGCCCTGCACACCGCCGTGCGTTTCATGAAGGAAGCGCAGGCCCACGCGGTCAAGCTTGAGGGCGGGGTTCGCAGCCACAAGCAGATCAAGCGCATCGTGTCATCGGGGATCCCCGTGATGGGGCATGTCGGCTTCACCCCTCAGAGCGAGCACGGGCTGGGCGGACATATGATCCAGGGCCGCGGCGAGGCCGCAGATCAGCTGATCGAAGACGCCCTCGCGGTGCAGGACGCCGGCGCCTTCGCGGTCGTGCTCGAGATGGTCCCGGCGACGGTCGCGGCACTGGTCACCGCACGGCTCGACATCCCCACGATCGGGGTGGGTGCTGGGCCCGACGTAGACGGCCAGCTGTTGGTATGGACGGATTTCGCCGGCATGACCGAGGGGCGGGTGCCCCGATTCGTTCGGCAGTACGCCAACCTGCGCGGCGTGCTGACGGATGCTGTGCACCGGTTCAAGGACGACGTCGACTCCGGCGCGTACCCCGGGCCGGAACATAGCTACGAGTAAAACTCGCCGCTCGCGGGACTAGCGGTCGTTCTCGGCCTCTTCCGCGGCCCATTTGGCGCTGTTCGCGCGCAGCTTCTCCAGCGCGTGGACGGCCTCCTCCCGGGTGGCGAACGGCCCGACGCGGTCCGTGGCGGGGGACTGCATCCCCTGTTCGACCGCGCCCGTGCGCATGTTGTACCAGAACTGATGATCGGTGCCTTCGGACATAAGCTTGATCCTATGCCTAAGGATTCTGTTGGTCACCTCCTCCCGGGCGCGGTTTCTCCGCTCCGCTCCGTTCCCCGCCACATCGTGCGCCCAGAGTACGTCGGCAAGGGGATGCCCTCGGCCTTCACAGGATCGGATCTGTACTCCTCCGAGCGCATCGAGCTGATCCGGGAATCAGGCCGGATTGCGGCCGGGGCCATCGAAGCGGTCGCACAGGCCATCCGCCCCGGCGTGACGACAGAGGAACTCGACCGGATCGGCCACGAGTTCATGATCGAGCGTGACGCCTACCCGTCGACGCTCGGCTATCGGGGGTTTCCCAAATCACTGTGTAGTTCCGTGAACGAGGTCATCTGCCACGGCATCCCGGACGACACCGTTCTTGAGAACGGCGACATCGTCAACATAGACATCACCGCCTACAAAAACGGTGTGCACGGCGACACGAACGCCACCTTCATCGTCGGCGAGGCACGGGACGAGGTCAGGCTCCTCGTCGAACGCACCCGGGAGGCTCTCGCCCGCGGTATCAGGGCCGTCGCTCCCGGACGCCAGGTGAACGTGATCGGCCGCACCATCGAGTCCTACGCCAAGAGGTTCGGCTATGGGGTCGTTCGGGACTTCACCGGACACGGCGTCGGCGAGGCCTTCCACTCCGGCCTGATCATCCCGCACTACGACTCCGCTCCCGTCTACGACACCGTGATGGAGGTCGGCATGGTCTTCACGATCGAACCGATGCTCACCCTGGGCGGGACCGACTGGGACATGTGGGCGGATGACTGGACCGTGACGACCCGGGACAAGAGCATCACCGCCCAGTTCGAGCACACCCTCGTGGTGACCGACCGCGGCGCCGAGATCCTCACCCTCTCCTGACAACCGGTAGGTTTTGACTATGAGTTCAACCATGGCCATCGGCATTGACATTGGCGGCACCGGGATCAAGGGAGCGGTGGTCGATCTGTCCACCGGCAAGCTCCTGTCCGATCGCGTGAAGCTTCCCACGCCTAAAGGCGGTCGACCAGCCGACATCATCGAAACGACCAGGACCCTCCTGACAATCGTTTCCGCCGAGGAGGGTGCCGGCGCGCTGCCGGTGGGCATCTGCTTCCCCGCCGTCGTCAAGAACGGCCACACCATGTCGGCCGCCAACGTCTCGGACAAGTGGATCGGCCTCTCCGCCGAGAATCTCTTCCAGAAGGGTCTTGGCCAGCCCATTCACTTCGTGAACGACGCGGATGCCGCCGGCTACGCGGAGGCGCAGTTCGGCGCGGCGAAGGGGGTGAAGGGAGTGGTCATCATGACGACCCTCGGCACCGGAATCGGAACCGCACTGCTCAACGACGGTTTGCTGGTGCAGAACACCGAACTCGGCCATCTGCAGATCGAGGGCGTCGACTACGAAACCAAGGCCGCGTACTCCGCCAAGGAGCGGGAGAACCTGAGCTGGGAAAAATGGGCCGGTCGGCTGCAGAAGTACTACTCGACCTTGGAAGCACTGTTCTCGCCGGACCTCTTCATCGTCGGCGGCGGCGTGTCCAAGCACCACCAGGACTTCCTGCCCCTTCTGCGACTGAAGACAGCCATCATCCCGGCCGTGCATCGCAACAACGCGGGGATCCTCGGGGCCGCCGCACTCGCCGTCAAGCATCAGGACTGACCTGTCCGGAGCGGCAGAGCACCCCGGCGCAGAACCTGGAGGCCGGAAGGTGGAATGGGCCGGCTATTACGCCGGGTTCTGTCCCGATGCCGTAGCACCCTGGACGGCCATCTATCTCGGGACTACGTTGCCGCAGCCCTCTAGCGGTCTACCCGGAAACTCGGCGAGCCGCCTTGGCGTTTCCTGTCTGACCTTGCTCCGGACGAGGTTTACCTAGCCGACCAGGTCACCCTGGCCTCTGGTGGTCTCTTACACCACCGTTTCACCCTTACCACCGGCCGAAACCGGAGGCGGTCTACTTTCTGTGGCACTGTCTCGCGGGTTACCCCGGGTGGGCGTTACCCACCATCCTGCTCTGCGGAGCCCGGACGTTCCTCGGCATCCGCTGACCCGAAGGTAGCGGATGACGCGACCGTCTTGCCGACCCATTCCACAGTCTAGAGTACAGGCCGCCGGCGGGGCCCGGCTCCACCTAGATCCCGGACTCCTGCGTGCGAACCAGGATCGCCCCGCAGTCCGGGCAGAACAGGACCTCGTCGGCCGGCGAGGAACGCACGGCATCGAGGTCGCTGCCGGTGAGCGTCATCGTGCAGCCGCTGCAGGTGCGCGCCCGCAACAGGGCGGCGGCGTTGCCCCGCCCCGTCACGAAGCGCTTCTCGTACAGCGTGGCGAGGTCCTCGGCGACGCTGCCGGCGACGGCTGCCCGGTCCCGGCGGAGTTGGCCGAGCTGCCGGTTCAGATCGGCGAGGCTTTCGTTGCGCGCCTGCTCGGCGTCGTGGATCCGGAGCGCGATCGCGTCCCGCTCCGCCTCCACCGCGGAGACGGTCGCATCGCTCTCCTCGAGCCGTTCCATCACCGCGATCTCGATCTCCTCGAGCGCCAGGAGGCGCTTGCGCAGCGCCGCAAGCTCCGTCTCCAAAGCCTGCACGTCTTTCACCGAGGAAGTGTGCTGAACCCGGTCGGTGTCCCGCGCGATGCGCTTCTCGACCACTTCGACGTCGGATTCGATCCGCGCCAGCTCGGTGCGCACGTCATCACGTTCGCCGGCGCGGGTGCCGAAGGCCATCCGGGTGGTGTCGAACAACGTGGTGAGTTCCCGGATCTCGGCGTGCTGGGGCAGGGCCTTCGTCTGATGCTCGACCTGCTGCAGCCGGATGTCGAGGGCCTGAAGCCGGAGAAGCTCTTTCTGTTCTACTGGGGATGCCTTCACGATGTCCTGACCTTTGCGAATAGAAATATGAACGAGCGTTGGGGGTGGATCCGAACTTCATCGGCAGGCTACTGCACGATCGCGAAGTCCCAGGGATCCGTGCGCAGGGAACTGCTGGTGATGCGCACACCGGGCAGAAGAGCCCGCAGCTGTTCGGCGGCCGGCTCGATCCAGAGCCATTCACTGGCCCAGTGCGACACGTCGATCAGGGCAGGGGTGCCCCCCGACAGCCCGGACTGCTCACGGGCCTCCGACGCCGGGTGGTGACGGAGATCGGAGGTGATATACACATCGGACGCCTGCACGGCGGGATGAGGGAGAAGGGAATCGCCTGCACCACCGCAGAGCGAGACGGTTTCGACGACACTGCCGTACTCCCCCGAGACCCGGACGCCGGTGGCGGTCGCCGGCAGGAGCTGGGCGAGGCGGTGGGCCAGTTGGCCCAGGGTGGTCGGGTGCGCGAGCCGGCCGACCCGGCCGATTCCCGTTCCCGCCGCGGCGCCCGCCGTGATGGGGGTTGCGTCAACGAGGCCGAGTCGGGTGGCGAGGATGTCCGAGACGCCGTCCACGACGACATCCGCGTTGGTGTGGGCCGCAAGGAGAGCGCAATTCGCTCGGATCAGACGACCGATCAGGGCGCCCTTGTAACGGTCTTCGGCGACCGACGTGACGCCGCGCAGCAGGAGCGGATGGTGCACCAGGAGCAGGTCTGCGTCATGTCCGACCGCCTCGTCCACGGTCGCGGAGACGGCGTCCACGGCCAGGTGGATCGATTCGACCGGCTGGCCGGGGTTGCCGCAGACCAGACCCGGGGCGTCCCAGACTTCGGCACCGGACAACGGCCACAGTTCATGGATGATCCGACTTACATCGGCGAGTGAGACGGGCACCTCGTCAGCCTACCGGTGACGAGGCGGTGCGCCCTCCTGACGACGATTGACCGGAATTCCGAGGAACTGCAAGCGCGGTCACCGCCACCAGAACCAGCCCGAGCCCGGCCCAGCCGGACGGTGGCAACCGCTCGCCGACGATCAGGACCGCCAGCAGCGTAGCCACGAGAGGTTGGACCAGGGTGAGGCTGGTCGCCGTGCTGCCGCGGACCGTGCGCGGGCCGCGGCCTAAGAGCAGATAGGCGACGAACATGGGCCCGATCGCGCGAGCAGCCCGAGCAGAACGCCCAGAGGAGCGGACCCGGCGGCCTGGTCCGACTGCCGGCCGGTGATCAGCAGAATCGTGCCGAGCAGAGCCACCAGTGTGCACAGTGTCCAGAGCCGTGTGACTGCCCGGCGCTCCGCCAGGAACTCGATCCCCGCGGCAAAGACGGGCGCAGACCCCAGCGACACGACCGTGCCGACCGCCACCCCGACCAGGTTCATCGCACTGTAGAAAGCGAGCGGGTAGACGACGATGCCGGCGACCCCGGCCAGCACCCAGCGGCGCACGGAGCAGTTTCGGAGGGTTGCCCGGGCGCTTCGGGCGGAAAGCGTGAAGAGCAGCGCGCCGCCCACGGCCATCGTGGCCGCCCTTGGTCGCCAGCGGGCTGACGCTGCCGGGCAGGAAGTGCGCGGCCGTGCCCGTCGTGCCCCAGAGCAGCGCGGCCAGAAAGATGGGGGCCACGCCGAGCCGGCTCGCGACGGTTCGCGGCGGCGTCACCATCCGAGGGTGCCGGGAGCCCCCTTGAACGGTCCGACGACCCGGGAGGTGATCCAGCCGCCGTAGAAGTCGCCCGGCTGAGGCAGCACCGCTTCCCCGTTCACGGTAACGAGGTCCATCCGTCCGGGGTACAGCGCGACGCGGTTCGCCAGATCCTCGAAGCCCCGCGTCGGCGACGGGTAGTACCACCCGGCCGCCTCCTCCACACACCCCGGGGTGACCACGCTCAGGTACGACGCCTCGCCCTTGTACTCGCAGTACGATCGGCCGGTCACCGGTTCGAGGCTCCCCGCCCGGAACGCGGAGTGCGGCAGGTAGTAGACCGGCGGATGGCTGGTCTCGAGAACCCGTACGGCATCGTCGGTGTCGACCAGGACCAGGCCACCGAGGGTGACGACGACCCGGTCGGCACTCGTCTCCACGCGAGGCGGTCGCGGGTAATCCCAGACCGATTCCTGGCCGGGTCCGGGCACAACCCGGTTAGTGCGAAACGGCTTCATCCGGCCAGCGTACCGGGAGCGGCCGGGTGAATTCGAACATTGGACGAACCCTCCTGGCGCTGCAACTCCACCCCGAAGACGGCGGCCTGGGTGCGGCGCTCCATGCCAAGTTTGCTGAGCACCCCCGACACATAGTTCTTCACCGTCTTCTCCGCCAGGTCGAGGTGCTCGCCGATCTGGCGGTTGGTGAGGCCCCGGGAGATCAGATCGAGGACTTGCCGTTCCCGCGTCGTCAGCGCTCGGGCGGCAGGGTCGCCTCGGTCCAGCCCCAACGAGGTTGCCACCCGGCCGGCCAGCAGCGGGGTGAGCAGCGACTCCCCCCCTGCCACACGCCGGATTCCCTGCACCAGGCGATCACCGCGGATGTCCTTCAAGACATAGCCGGACGCCCCAGCCAGGACGGCGGCGCGGCTGGCCATGTCGTCGTCGAACGCCGTGAGCATCAGGCACCGGATGCCGGGATCCCTCCCCCGGATGTCCCGGCAGGCGTCGATGCCGCTTCCGTCGGGCAGCCGCACGTCAAGGACCACGACGTCCGGCCGGGTGGCGGCGACCCTGGCCACGGCCTGCCGCCTCGTTGCCGCCTCCCCCACCACTTCCAGGTCAGCTTCGGCGTTGATCAGGGCAGCCAGGCCGATACGGACGACGTCGTGGTCGTCGACCACGAACACGCGCGTCATCGGGAAGTCCCTGCGGAAGCGTCGCTCACGCGCGCCGTCCAACGCAGCTCGGCACCGCGCGGCGCCCGGTCGCGCAGCGACACCATCCCCTGCCAGCGTTCGGCTCTGACCGCCAGATTAGCGACGCCGCTGCGCCGACTTGCGCCGGTAAGACCGACGCCGGTGTCGCCGATCTCGACCGTGAGGATGTGCGCCGCGACCGAGACGCGCACTTCAGCCTCCCGGGTTCCGGAGTGCCGGACCACGTTGGTCAGCCCCTCGCGCACGACCGCCACGACATCATCAGCCAGCGAGGTGGAAACGAGCAGATCGATCGCCCCGGAGAACACCACCCGCGGCGGGTGCGCAAAGAGAGGTCCGACCTCGTCGAGCAGGTCGACGATGCTGCGGCGAAGCCCGTGCCGGTCGGGGTCCGCCTGCGTCGACAACCCGAAGATCGCGGTGCGGAGGTCGGCGATGACCGCGTCGAGGGCTCCCACCTGGTCGGCCAGCCGCCGTCCGAACACCGGGTCGGCGGTCATCCCGCCGAGGGCGCGCAAGGCGAGCCCGACAGCGAAGACCCGCTGAATGACCCGGTCGTGCAACTCACGTGCGATCCGGTCGCGATCGGTGCGCACCGCCAGACGCGCCCGGTCCGTGCTGCTCCGCTCGAGGTGGCGGCCCGCATATGCCAGTCGGGCGAACTCGACGGCCGTATCGAGGTCCACGGCAGTGAACGGGGGCGCCCCGCTGGGCCGGGAGGCCGTGAGCACCACTGCGGGCGGGCCGGTTTCCCCGGCTTTCCCCAGCGGGACCACCAGGGTCGACCCGAGTATCAGGAGCGACTCGGGGCCCGCAGCCTCGCGCTCTTCCCGGCCGACGAGGACCGGCCGGCCGGTGGCCATCGCCCGGCCGCACAGGCTACCCGCCACGGGGAAGGCCAGGCCGTCCAACGGTCGAGTGGCACTGCCATGAGCCGCGTGGACGACAAAACCGTCCCCCACGCCCGAATCAACACCAGGCGGCCCGATGACGCAGACTAGGTCCGCATCCGCAGCCGACGCGAAGATGTCTGCCAGCAACATCAGCGGGTCACCCGTTCGCTCACCCCGCAAACCCTCGATGAAATCGGCGGATGCGGCCACCCACCGCGACCGGCGCGGGAGGGGCAGGTGCGCCGGCAGGTCGATCACTGTCTCCGGGCAAGCCTCGGGACGTTCGTTCAGGGTGACCGGGATAGTTTCGTGGGGCATGACCGAGGACCGCCTCTCGTCTGGTAGCGGGGATACTACCCGCACGGGACCTTCGGCCCTGTCCCGGTCCGGCAGGCACTGCGATCATAGCGTGGAGCGGACTGTCCGGTGCGATTCCACCCCAGAGCAGGAGTCACACCCATGGTTGAAAAAGTGATCGTCGCCATTGACGGTGGGGCCGCGAGCAAGGCGGCCCTGGAGTGGGCACTCGACCGGGTCGTGACGCTCGAACGGATGCAGGGCACGCCCGTGCAACTCGAACTCACCACGGTGGTGGAGCTGGGCTGGTACCCCGCTGAGGGATCGGACTATTCCAGTCAGCCTGCCTACGAGCGCGCGCTCGCGGAAGCCCTTCGACGGGTCGAACAGGTGGCACCCTCCTGCCGGAAGACGAGCTACATCCGACATGGCGTCCCGGTCGATGAGCTGGCGCGGGCGTCGGCGACCGCCGACCTTCTGGTCATCGGCACGAACAAGACCGGTGTTCTCGCCGGGACGGTCTTCGGCACCCTTCCCCTTCGCCTCGCGGCCCACGCCCGATGCCCCGCCGTCGTCGTCCCCGTCAACTGGCAGGCACGTGGCGGCCACATCGTCGTGGGCATGGAGAACGACGTCACGGCTCTGGTCGCCGTTGACTTCGCGGCCCGCGAAGCCGAGCGTTACAAATTCCCTCTCGATATCGTCCATGCCTGGAACATTCCCGCGACCGTGGCCGTCGAATACGGTGCCGTCCTGCCCTACGAGGAGATACGGGACGCCCACGCGCGCATCCTGTCGGGGGCAACGAGGAGGGTTCGCGACGCGCATCCGGCGCTGCATATCGCCGAGGTTCTGGAACAGGGCACCGCGGCATCCGTGCTCGTGAACGCCTCCCAAACGGCGTCCCTCGTCGTCGTCGGCACACACGGCCGGGGTGCCGTCGGCAGCCTCTTTCTCGGTTCGGTCAGCCACGACGTGCTGATGAACCTGCCGTGCCCGGTCGCTGTGGTCCCCCGCCCGGCCGGTGAACGCGCCGAGTCCCGACCGGACTCCACGGAAGGTGTGAAGAAGCGGTGAACACCTCCTACATCGGATTCGACGGATCGGATCCGAGCCGGTCCGCCTTCCGCTGGGGTCTGGCTCGGGCGGAAGCGGACGGGTCGCCCGTGGTCCTGGTGCACGTCGTCGACGATGAGTGGGGGCTGCTGGGTCCCGACTACGCGCGGGAGGCCGAGCGCCGGGCGAGCAGTCTGCTCACGCAGGAGATCACCGCGGCGAAGACGCATCCCGGGCTGGACATCGGCGCGCTCGTCCTGCACGGGTCTCCCGCCTGGACGCTCGCCGCGGTGCCGACATCCGACGATGTTTTGGTCGTCGGAACCCACAAGACCGGCTCCCTGAGCGGACACGTGCTCGGCTCGCGCAGCGTTCAGATCGCCGCGGCGGCCGGCTGCACCGTCGCCGTGGTGCCGGAATCAACCACAGACAGCCGAAGTGGAGTCGTCGTGGGTGTCGACCGTTTCGAGGGATCCACCTCGGCCGTCATTCGCGGCGCCCAGGAGGCGCGCCGCCTTGGCCACGAACTCATCCTCGTGCATGCGCCGTCGACTTTGCGTGCGGAGCCCGGAGCTCGCGACTGCCGCGACCCCCGGTGTGTTCGTGAATCCCCGGCTGGTGCACCGGCCGCCGGCCGAGGCTCTGCTCGATGTCGGCAGCGAAGCTGCCATACTGTGCTCGGAGTTTCACATCCGAGGCCCGTGACCCAGTCGGTGATCGATTCAGTCATCCACGACGTCCTGATGAAAATCAGCGTGCCTGTGCTGATCGCACGGTCCGACTGACACTTTCCGATTCGCACGCTCCGATTCGAGCGTTGTGAATCATTTAGACGGGTTCGCTGACCGGTCCGGTCTCGGTGGCGGCGACCCTGATCACGGCGACTGGGCAGGGCATGGTCAAAACGATCACATGACTGACCGAACCCAGCCAGAAGCGAGCGAACCCGTGACGACCGTGGCTGCCCACAACGAGAAGCCGCGCACCGGTCGCCGCCGACACGAGTGCGTCCGCCGGCAACCCGAGGTCCAGCCGCAGGTCAAGCACCAGGTCCGGATAGCGTTCGGCCAGTCCCGCCACCGCTTCGGCGAGGACCACGCGGTCCCCCTCATCGGGCACCATCGGCCAGTCGATCATGGCGCGCTCTTCGGTCCAAGGGGCCGGTGCGCTCCAGCAGTACAGCGCCGTCAACCGCTCGCCAGGCGGTCCGCCTGATCCGAGGCGAATGTCACGGCGGCGAGGGATGCCTCGGAACCGTCCACCCCGACGACGACGCCGGTGCCGCGCTGTTCCTCCCGCTCGGGCACGACGACGACGGAACCGCCGGCGTAAGCCGCGACCTGCGCGGCTTGGGTGCTGAAGACATAGTCCCGAAACCGGCCCAGGGCGTGCGAGTCCACAACGAGGAGTTGCGCGCCGACTGCCCAGTCGGTGAGGGCCCCGGTGGGCGAGCCCTCGAGGACCGTCGTGCGAAAAGTCAAGTCAGGAGCGACACTGCGGGTCTCCTCGCCCTCACGGGCGAGCAACAGTTCGGCCTGCTCGCGGGCCGAGTGCAGAAACCCGACCGTGGTCGTGCCGAAGGTCGCGTCGACGACGTGCACCAACTCGATCTCCAGGCGCCGGGGACGCGCATAGTCGATCGCCCACTGCAGCGCAGCCCGAGCCGCCGGCCGACCGCTGACCCCCACTACAACACGGTTGTCCATGACGACCTCCTCCGCTCCCCGGCACAGCGGGCAGAACGGGGTCTACGATGTCGCGCGACGATCCGACAGAACAGGGCCGAAAGTCCCGGCGTCGGTCAGGACGTCAGTAGTCGAACTCGTCGAACTGTGGCGAATCCAGGCCGTCGCCCGTCCACGAGGCTCGGCCCGAGGCCGTGCCGACCAGGGCCTTATGGCGGAGAGTGTCCACCGTCTCCGGCTCCAGCAGCTCTGACCGTGCGGAACCGGCAGTAACGCAGACCAATTGGCCGGATCCGCCGATCAGGATCTGGATGCGACCAAGCAGGCCGGTCTCTTTGACGATCGGGATGTCGACGACATCGACCTGGGGACGGAGACTCAACGCCTCGGCATAGTGCATGACGGCATCCGCAAGGTCATCGCCCGTGATGACCGATCCGCCGGGGTGAAATAGACGCTTCATGGTAGACCCCTGATTGTTCACGAAATGGACATGTGCAGCCAGGGTCTGGGGCATATTCCGATTCTAGACCGTGCGGGGTTTATAGGTCGAGGGTTCGGTTCACAACCTGTTCGGCAACCTCGACCAGCCGCTGGCCGTTGTCGCGGGCATATTGACGCAGGATCGCGAAGGCCTCTTCCATGTCGACGGTGTGGGTGAGAGCGAATTCTTCGCGCCACAACATCGTCCGCTACCTCGCGGACCGTGCGCGCGTGGGAGAACGCGTAGCCCTGGAGGATCAGGAGGGCATCCGAGGCTCCCACGTTCAACTGGGCCAGTACCATCCCCGTCGCCTGGTGCACGAAGCGACGCGAGTAGCCCTCGTCGGCGTCAGGGTCCGGCTTCACCGTATGCTCGAGCAGGACGCGCCGAGGCACCTGCCGGGCGGCGATCACGATCAGCATCGTGGCGTCGCGATCTCAAGTCCGGTCAGGGTGCGGGGGCGGCGGGAGTACAGGTCAACCGCTCCGACGTCCAACGTTCCGACGACCATCGGGAACGCGAACACGGTTTCGGTGCCGAACGGTGCGCCGAGGGTGGAGATCGCCACGCCGGTGACGGGCAGCACCCGCAGGAACGACGAACACAGGTGCGTGCTGTTCAGGTGCGCGTTGGGCAACTCCTCGACGGCGAGGCCGAACGATTGACGGTCAGACCGGGACATGACGACGTTCACCCCCCCCTGGCATCCGTTACTCGGGTCGAAATTACTCGCATCGAAGTCGCTCGCGCGTGAGTGTGAACGGTGCCTTCACGACCACTCGGCTCCGCGGGAAAGCAACGATTATTCCGCGGCGGGCAGCGACTTTCTCAGTCACGCCGTTTCCAGCGTGTCGCGCGGAACCCGGCTCCGCAGAGCGATTAAAGAACCTGCGTCCGACCTTTGCACGCACCGAGGATCGGTGACGGCCGGATGGGGCGTAGGCCGAGTCAGTCGGCGAACCTGCGCAGCATCTCCAGTACGACCGCGGCCGAGCGGTCGGCCGCGTCGTCGATGTGGGTGAGGTGATCGTCAATCGGTCCGCACAGGTCGGAGATGCCGCGGACCGCCACGAACGGTACGCCATAAGCGAAGCAGGTTTGAGCAGCGCCCACGGATTCCATGTCGGTGGCGAGAACCCCGGGGAACAGCACGCGGAGGCTCTCTGCGCGCTCCATGCTTACGAAGGCGTCGTTGGAGACCAGCAGCCCGCGGCGCACGACCAGCGCCGATCCGTCGGGCATCCGGGCAGCCGACTCGGCGCCGCGCAGCGCCTCAGTCGCGCCCTCGTAGCGAGCCGGCATGCCGGGCACCTGGCCGAGCGCGTACCCGAAGACGCGTGCGTCAGCGTCGCTGTTGAGGTATTCGCTCCCGATGACCACCTCGCCCACCCGCACCTGGGCACCCACCCCGCCGGCCGAACCCGCGCTGATCACCAGCGGCGACGCCTCGGGGTCCTCGGCGCGCACAAAGAGGAGTGCGGATGTCGTCCCACCGGCCGCGTTGACCAGCCCGATGCCGCTCTGCACGAGCAGCACTTCACGCCCGGCCAGGGTGAGGCGGTGCCGGCGGGCCCTGCCGATGGCGACCGGCGGCGCGGAAGCGGTGGCCGCCGCCAGGAACGGAGCGGCCTCCTCCTCCATCGCGACCAGAATGATCGCGTCGACGGTCGTCATGCGGTGACGGTGGCCCAGGCGCCGCGGGCGGCCAGGAAGACCTTCACGGCGTCCTGGGCGGCTGCCAACGAGTGGTTGGCTCCCCACCCGCACTGAACCTCGTTGGCGGCGGGCACCTCGGTGGCGCCGAGGATGTCGGTCATGGTGGCCTCGATCAACTCGAGGACCTCGGCGTACTCCGGCTGCCCCTGCAGAATGAGGTAGAAACCGGTTTGACAGCCCATCGGCGAGAAGTCGATGACTCGGGTGGAATGGTTGCGGGAGTGCTCGGCGAAGAGGTGCTCGATCGAGTGCACTGCCGGCATCTCCAGGTGAAGGACGTTGGGCTGGGTGAAGCGCACGTCGTACTTCACGATGGTGTCCCCCTGCGGCAGCATCTTGGTATCGGCCAGGCGCACGTAGGGTGCGACAACCGTACGGTGATCGAGGTTGAACGATTCGACGTTCATGCGTGGCTGATTCACGTGTTCTCCCTGGAAACTGTCGTGGCACTCGGCTGGGGCTCGTTCGCAACGGACGTGATCAGGGGGTTATGTGTGGGCCCTACCGGGCTCGAACCGATGACATCCACGGTGTAAACGTGGCGCTCTACCAACTGAGCTAAAGGCCCCTGACGCAACGGCCGGTGAAGGCCGTGGTCCATCATACAGATTCTGCGCGCCGGGTGGACCGCGGCCGGGTTCAAGCCGGCTGGAGTTCGCCGATCGCAGCCCGGTAGGCCTCCAGCGACCGGGGCTCGCCCGGCGCGGTGATGAAGCTGGCCCGGATGATCCCCTCAAGGTCGATCAAGAACGTGGCCCGGTTCGCAAAGCCCTTTTGCTCGAGGAACACCCCGTATTCCTTAGCGACCGCACCGTGCGGCCAGAAGTCGGCCAGGAGGTCGAAGGTGTACCGTTCCTGTTCCCCCCAGGCACGCAGGGCGTGACGGGAATCGACCGAGATGCCGAGCAGTTCCACTTCATTGGCGACGAACAACGACAGGTTGTCCCGCAGCTCGCACAGCTCGCCACTGCAGATTCCGGAGAACGCCAGGGGGAAGAAGACCAGGGCGACCGACTTCTTCCCGCGGAACTCGCTGAGCTGCACCCGCTCGCCGAACTGGTTGAAGAGCTCGAAATCAGGAGCCTGGGTGTCATTTTCCAACGCCATGGAGCGCTTCCTTTCGTGCGCCCACGGGAACGATGCAAGGCGACGCCACAGCCTAGCCCCGCCTCCTGCCGGAACCAAGATGAGCGTCCCGAGGGACCCTCGATTCCCGGCCCGAACGGCGCTCACCGACCGCGCACAAACCGAAGGCAAAATCTGTAGGCTTGCGTGGTGCCATCGGTCGTGATCCGACCGTCATCCGGCACCGCTAACTTGGCAGGTTCGCTTCGATGGTCTGCCCAACAGAGAGAGGTCGAGTGTGACTGTCAACGACCAGGACCCGTATTCGGTTAACAGCACGGATGCGGACCCGGAGGAAACCGCCGAATGGTCGGAATCGCTGGACGCGCTCGTATCGGCCCACGGTCACCAGCGTGGTCGGGAGATCATGCTGACGCTCCTGAAACGCTCCAAGGAACTGCACCTCGGCGTGCCCATGGTGCCGACCACGGACTACATCAATACCATCGCGGCCGGCAATGAACCCGACTTCCCCGGCGACGAAGACATCGAGCGCCGCTACCGCGCCTGGATACGCTGGAACGCCGCCGTTCTCGTGCACCGTGCTCAGCGCCCCGGCATCTCCGTCGGCGGCCACATCTCGACCTATGCATCCTCCGCTGCCCTCTACGAGGTCGGCTTCAACCACTTCTTCCGCGGCCAGGACCACCCGGGCGGCGGAGACCAGATCTTCATCCAGGGCCATGCCTCCCCCGGAACCTACGCGCGGGCCTTCCTCGAGGGCCGCCTGAGCACCGACCAACTCGACGGATTCCGCCAGGAGAAGTCCCACGGCCCCAACGGGCTGTCCTCCTACCCGCACCCGCGACTGATGCCGGAATTTTGGCAGTTCCCGACGGTCTCCATGGGACTCGGCCCGATCAACGCCATCTACCAGGCGCAAACCAACCGGTACCTCACCAACCGCGGGATCAAGGACGCCAGCGACCAGCAGGTCTGGGCGTTTCTCGGCGACGGCGAGATGGACGAGGTCGAGAGCCGCGGGCAGCTGCAGGTTGCCGCCAACGAGGGTCTCGACAACCTCAATTTCATCGTCAACTGCAACCTCCAGCGCCTCGACGGCCCGGTACGCGGCAACGGCAAGATCATCCAGGAACTAGAAAGCTTCTTCCGCGGCGCCGGCTGGAACGTCATCAAGGTCGTCTGGGGTCGCGAGTGGGACGAGCTGCTCTCCCGCGACACCGATGGCGCCCTGCGCGACCTGATGAACGCCACCCCCGACGGCGACTACCAGACGTACAAGGCCGAGAGCGGTGCGTACGTGCGCGAGCACTTCTTCGGCCGCGACCCCCGCGCGCTCAAGCTCGTCGAGGGTTACACCGACGACGACATCTGGAACCTCAAGCGCGGTGGCCACGACTACCGCAAGGTCTACGCGGCATTCAAGGCCGCATCCGAGCACAAGGGCCAGCCGACCGTCATCCTGGCCAAGACGGTCAAGGGTTACGCCCTCGGCCCGAGCTTCGAGGGCCGCAACGCGACCCACCAGATGAAGAAGTTCACCCTCGACAACCTCAAGACGTTCCGCGACAGCACTCACATGCCGATCACGGATGCCCAGCTCGAGGAGAACCCCTACCTCCCGCCGTACTTCAAGCCGGACGAGGACGATGAGGCGATCCAGTACCTGCATGAGCGCCGCCGCGCGCTCGGCGGGTACGTGCCGGAGCGTCGCAGCAAGTACACGCAGATCACCCTGCCGGGCGACGCGACCTACGCTCCCACCAAGAAGGGTTCCGGCACGCAGGAGATCGCGACCACGATGGCCTTCGTGCGGCTGCTCAAGGAACTGCTGCGCGCCAAGGACTTCGGACACCGCATCGTGCCGATCATCCCGGACGAGGCTCGCACCTTCGGCATCGACGCGTTCTTCCCGAACGCCAAGATCTACAACCCCAGCGGCCAGCAGTACACCTCGGTTGACCACGCGCAGCTTTTGGCGTACAAGGAGAGCCCGCAGGGCCAGATCCTGCACGTGGGGATCAACGAAGCCGGCGCGATGGCTGCCTTCACCAACGTGGGCACGTCGTACGCAACGCAGGGTGAGCCGCTCATCCCGATCTACGTCTTCTACTCGATGTTCGGCTTCCAGCGCACGGGCGACGCCATGTGGGCCGCGGGCGATCAGATGACCCGCGGGTTCATGATCGGCGCCACCGCCGGACGCACCACCCTCACCGGTGAAGGCCTGCAGCACGCCGACGGCCACTCGCCGCTGCTGGCCTCGACGAACCCCGCCGTGGTCTCGTACGACCCGGCCTACGGCTACGAGATCGGGCACATCGTGCGGTCGGGACTCGAGCGGATGTACGGAGGAACGCACGCCGACCCCAACGTCATGTACTACATCACGGTCTACAACGAGCCGCAGGTACAGCCGCGCGAGCCCGACGACGTGGACGTGGACGGCATCGTGCGCGGCATCCACCGCGTCAGCGCGTCCGATGTGTCGGGTCCGAAGGCGCAGCTGTTGGCCTCCGGCGTCTCCGTGCCCTGGGCACTCGAGGCCCAGGCCCTTTTGGCCGAGGACTGGGGAGTGTCCGCCGACGTCTGGTCGGTCACCTCCTGGGCCGAACTGCGTCGCGATGGCATCGCGGTCGAGGAACACAACTTCCTCTACCCGGACGACGCGCCGCAGATCCCCTATGTGACGGAGAAGCTGGCCGGCACCGCCGGACCGTTCATCGCCGTCACCGACTTCATGCATGCGGTGCCCGATCAGATCCGGCAGTTCGTGCCCGGCGACTTCGCGACCCTCGGCGCCGACGGGTTCGGTTTCTCCGACACCCGCCCGGCGGCCCGCCGCTACTTCAAGATCGACGGACCGTCGATGGTGGTGCGCGCACTCGAACTTCTCGCTCGCCGTGGCGAGGTCGACCGCAGCGTCGTCGGCCAGGCGATCGCGAAGTACCGGTTGCACGACGTAACGGCGGGAACTACCGGTTCCGCCGGGGGCGAGAGCTAACAGCCCCCGTGGCACCCACACCGAAGACGAAGGAACAGACGCTCAGCTGGCTGCGAACGATATCCGGGGAGCTTTCCACGGCGACGCTGAAGCGTCTCGAGGACACGCTGCCCTGGTACGGCGATATGCCGCCCGGGCGGCGTTCCGCCGTGGGCCTGGTCGCCCAGGCCGGGATCACGTCGTTCATCTCGTGGTTTGACGACCCGCGGTCCACCCCCTGGATCGCGGCCGACGTCTTCGGTGCCGCTCCGCGTGAACTGCTGCGCTCAATCAGCCTGCAGCAGACCCTGCAGCTAATTCGCGTCACCGTCGAGGTGGTGGAGGAGCGGGTCAAAGACGGCGGGGAAATCCTGCGGGAGGCCATCCTGCTGTACTCCCGCGAAATCGCCTTCGGCGCGGCGGATGTCTATGCCCGGGCAGCCGAGGCACGCGGCCTCTGGGATGTACGCCTCGAGGCCCTGGTCGTCGACTCGATCCTGAGCGGCGAGTACGACGACGAACTGCCCAGCCGGATCGCGGCCCTCGGCTGGCACGGGCACGGCGAGGTCTGCGTGCTCGTGGGCACGACACCCAAGATGCTCGACGTCGACCAGCTGCGTCGCTCGGCCCGCCACATGGCCGCCGACGTTCTGATCGGGGTGCAGGGCAACCGGCTCGTCCTGGTCATCGGCCGGGCCCACCCGTCGCCGACCGAGACGGATGACGCGATCGGCACGGCCTCCGCCCTCAGCTTCATGGAGATCGCGGTGCAGCTCGAGCCGAGCTTCGGCGCCGGCCACCTGGTGCTCGGCCACGAGGTGCCGAATCTCGTCGACGCGTCCAAGAGCGCTAAGGCCGCCTTGGCCGGCTTCGCCGTGGCGCGCTCCTGGCGCAACGCCCCACGCCCTGTACAGGCGGACGATCTGCTCCCCGAGCGGGCGCTGGCCGGTGATCCGCTTGCCCGCGCCACGCTGATCCACCGGATCTACCGCCCGCTGCAGGCGCATTCGACCGAGCTGCTCACCACACTCTGGTGCTACCTGGACAACGGTCGCTCCCTGGAAGCCACCGCCCGGGAACTGTTCGTACACCCGAACACCGTGCGCTACCGCCTGAAGCGGGTGTCAGAGGTCATCGGCTACGACGCCACGGGCGCCCGTGAGGCCCTCATCCTGCAGGCCGCCCTGATCATCGGGTCGATCAGCGACCACGACGGCTCAACACGCCGGCGTTAATCGCGGCGTCAGAGGTGCCGAACTAACGAGATTCGACAAACACTCCGCAAATAGTTGGTGGATCTCCGACACGTCCGCAACAAACGAGGTTGGGAGACTGGATCAATGATTGTTGTCGTCTGCCCCGGTCAGGGCTCACAAACTCCCGGTTTCCTCGAGCCCTGGCTTCGGAACCCCACTTTCGCCGCCGGCCTGGACGAGATCTCCGCGGCCTGCGGAATTGATCTGATGCGCCACGGCACCGTGAGCGACGCCGACACCATTCGGGACACCCGAATCGCCCAGCCGCTGATCGTAGCCGCCGGACTCCTCACGTTGAACGCACTCCTCGCCGACGGACGGCGGGAGCGCATCACCGGTATCGCCGGTCACTCGGTGGGCGAGATCACCGCCGCAGCCGGCGCAGGCATCCTCAGCGCGGCGGACGCCGTGCGTTTCGTGCGCGAGCGCGGCACCGCCATGGCCGAGGCCGCGGCGCTGGAGCCCTCCGGCATGAGCGCCGTGCTGGGCGGCGATGAGACCGAACTCCTGGCCCGCCTCGACGAACTCGACCTCGCGCCGGCCAACTTCAACGGTGGCGGACAGATCGTCGTCGCCGGCTCCCTCGCGGCTCTGGCCGCTCTCGGCAAGAACCCCAATCCGCGCACCCGGGTGATTCCGCTGCAGGTGGCTGGTGCATTCCACACGCGGTATATGCACCCGGCGGTGAAGCACCTCACCCGTGTCTCCGCGCTGCTCGCGCCCGCCGATCCCACGCTTTCGATCTGGACGAACCGGGACGGCAGCGCGGTGTCCAACGGTGCCCGGTTCGTGGAGTTACTGGTTGATCAGGTGTCCTCGCCGGTACGGTGGGATATGTGCATGCGTTCGTTCGCGGATGCCGGCGTGACCGGAATCATTGAGGTCGCACCGGCCGGGGCTCTTGTCGGCCTCGCCAAACGTGCCCTCAAGGGCGTGCCCAGCATAGCGATCAGGACGCCGGACGACCTGCCCGCTGCGTTCGACCTGATCGACCAGCAGAACCTAGTCTGACCGAAAGAGAATATGTCCAAGCCAACACTCCAGCAATCGCACGGTCCCCAGTACACCCGGATTCTCTCGATCGGCGCCGCCCGCGGGGACCTAGTCGTGCCCAACGACGACCTGGTCGGTCCGATCGATTCGTCCGATGAATGGATCCAGCAGCGCACCGGCATCATCACCCGCACCCGAGCGAGCCAGGACATCCAGGCCGTCGACCTCGCGACGGATGCCGCCCGCGAAGCCATAGAGAGGTCCGGCATCCAGCCGCACCTGATCGACGCCGTCATCGTGGCCACGATCAGCAACGGCCGGCAGACACCGTCCATTGCCGCCGTGGTCGCCGATCGGGTCGGCGCCAACCCCGCCGCCGCCTACGACGTCAACGCCGCCTGCGCCGGATACACCTACGCCGTGGCGCAAGCCGATTCCCTGATCCGCACGGGCACCGCCCACTACGCGCTCGTCATCGGCGCCGAGAAGCTGTCCGACCTCGTCGACCCCACGGACCGCAGCATCTCGTTCCTCCTCGGCGACGGCGCCGGCGCCGTCGTCATCGGCCCGAGCGACTTCCCGGGGATCGCACCCACCGTGTGGGGATCCGACGGGTCCAAGGCCGATGCCATCACCATGAATCACACCCTGCAGGAATACCGACGCGGAGAATCCGAATGGCCCACCCTGCGCCAGGAAGGCCAGACGGTTTTCCGCTGGGCCGTCTGGAACATGGCGAAGGTGGCTAAGGAGGCTCTCCAGGTCGCGGGAATCGAGAGCGACCAGCTCGCCGCTTTCATCCCGCACCAGGCCAATATGCGCATCATCGACGAGTTCGCCAAGCAACTGAAGCTTCCCGACTCGGTCGTCATCGCCCGCGATGTCGCCACCACCGGGAACACCTCGTCGGCGTCGATCCCGCTGGCCACCCACCGTCTCCTGGAAGAGCACCCCGAGCTCAGCGGTGGCCTCGCCCTCCAGATCGGCTTTGGAGCAGGACTGGTGTTCGGCGCGCAGGTCGTCGTGCTTCCCTAGATTTCACTCAACTCCCCTCTAAACTGAATCTCGGTCATACGAGACACCCCCAAGGAGAAATAACATGGCATTGTCCACCGAAGAAGTTCTTGCCGGCCTGGCCGAACTCATCAACGACGAGACTGGCATCGCGACCGACACAGTTGAGATGGGGAAGTCATTCACCGATGATCTGGACATCGATTCCATCTCGATGATGACCATCGTCGTCAACGCCGAAGAAAAGTTCGACGTCAAGATCCCCGACGAAGAGGTCAAGAACCTCAAGTCCGTCGGCAACGCTGTCGACTTCATCGTCAAGGCTCAGGTCTAGTCCACAAATGAACAGGCCGGTCGGCATCTGCCGACCGGCCTGATCTGTGGGTGATGCCCACGTTTGCACGCCTCACGGAGAGTTAACGTTATGACCAAAAAAATCGTTATCACCGGCATCGGTGCGACCTCCCCTCTCGGCGGCACGGCCGCCGACAGCTGGTCGGCCCTGCTCGCCGGCGAATCGGGGACGAGCACGCTAGACCACGAATGGGTGGCCCGGACTCAGCTCCCCGTGACCTTCGCCGCCCAGGCCAGGGTTCCATCCGTCGACGTTCTGGCCCGCCACGAGACGAAGCGTCTCGACCCCTCCAGCCAGTTCGCGTTGATTGCCGGGCGTGAAGCCTGGGCGGATGCCGGCTCCCCCGAAGCAGACCCCGAACGGCTGGCCGTCGACTGGGCCACCGGAATCGGTGGAGTCTGGACCCTTCTCGACGCGTGGGACACCCTCCGCGAACGCGGTCCGCGCCGCGTGCTGCCGATGACCGTGCCCATGCTCATGCCGAACGGCCCGGGAGCGGCCATCGGAATGGACCTTCACGCCCGGGCCGGAATCACCACGGTTGTGTCCGCGTGCGCCTCGAGCACCGAGTCTCTCGTGAACGCCTACAACCGCCTGCAGGCCGGGCTCGCCGACATCGTCATCGCCGGTGGCTCCGAGGCCGCAATTCACCCGCTTCCGATCGCATCCTTCGCTGCCATGCAGGCCTTGTCCAAGCGAAACGACGACCCGGCCACGGCGTCGCGCCCCTACGACATCACCCGGGACGGCTTCGTTCTCGGTGAGGGTGCCGCGGCGCTCGTCGTCGAGACGGAAGAACACGCCAAGGCCCGCGGCGCGCGCATCTACGCCGAGCTCCTTGGTGGTGCCGTGACCAGTGACGCGTACCACATCACCGCTCCAGACCCCGATGGCACGGCTGCGGCCCGCGCGATGATCACCGCGATCAGGAATGCCGACGCGAGCCTGGCGGATGTCTCGCACATCAACGCGCACGCGACCAGCACTCCGGTCGGGGACATCGCCGAGTACAACGCACTGCGCCGCGTGTTCGGCGACCTGCTCGACGGAATCCCGGTGTCGGCGACCAAGGCTTCCACCGGTCACCTCCTCGGTGGTGCCGGGGCGATTGAGGCCCTGTTCACGGTTCTCGCTCTGGCCAAGCGCATGGCCCCGCCGACCATCAACCTGCTGAACCAGGATCCGAGCATCCCGCTCGACGTGGTGACCATGCCGCGCACGTTGCCTTCCGGCGATCTGCTGGCCATCAGTAACTCGTTCGGTTTCGGCGGTCACAACGCCGTCGTGGCGTTCCGGTCGGTCTAGCTCCACCCGGCGGAAAACCCGCCTGCACCGGGATGGCCCCGACCGGCACCGGTCGGGGCCTTCCCGTGTTCGGGAGCGACCTTGCGCTGCACGTCAGCCCACCTGGTGCAACCACACGACCGAGTTGAAATCGCCGGCGTGCCGGAACGGTTCGAGCTCGTCGTCCCAGGCCTGCCCGAGCGTAATGCGGAGCTGCCGGTGGAGCTCCAGCGCGTTTGCCCCGGCCAGGTCCATGGCGTGGCGCAGCCGGTCCTCCGGGATAACGACGTTACCGGCCGTGTCGGTCTGGGCGAAGAAGATGCCCAGGTCGGGGGTGTGCAGCCAGCGCGCCCCATCGGCGCCGAAACCGGCGTCCTCGGTGATCTCAAAGCGAAGGTGGTCCCACCCGCGGAGCGCCGACGCGAGCCGCGCCCCCGTACCGCAGGCGCCCTCCCACTGGTACTCGGCCCGCTGCGCTCCGCGGAGCACGGGCTGCTCAGACCAGTCGAAACTGACGGGCACGCCCAGGGCGCGACCCACCGCCCACTCCACATGGGGACTCAGAGCGCGAGGCGAAGAATGCACGTAAATGTAGCCGCGCGCAGTCGCTTCCTGCCGAGCGTGTGTAGCCACCATCGTTTCTCCCGTTCTGTGAGGTGCGTCTTCCCCAACGACCTCTGAACGAAACAATGCGGCGTGCTGTGAACTTATCGAGAACTTGAACCTATGACCAACGGTCGACGCACCGCGCAGGCGCTGCATCCATGAATTATGCCTCAGCGACCCCTGCGATCACAAGACTCGAGCCGGGACCGGATCTCCGTTCGCTATACTCAGTATGGTCATACCTTGGCCACCGGAGGTCCCATGTCTGTTCGCAGCTGCCTGCTGGCGATCCTCACGATCGGTCCGGCCTATGGCTTCCAGATTCATGGCGAGCTGGAGTCTCGAACGGCCGGTCGGCGGGCGGTCAACGTCGGGCAGATCTACGGCACTCTTGAGCGGCTGGTGAAACAGGAGGCCGTTGAATCGGCCGGCAGCACCGCAGACGGCCTACCGCTGTACCGAATCACCGCGCTCGGCCAGGCCGAGGCGCTCCACTGGCTGGCCGATACCGAGAGCGCTCCCGGCAACGAGTGGAGCGACCTGGTCGACCGGGTCCTGATCGCCGTCTCCCTCCCTGATCCTCAGGTGCTGGGCATCGATGCGCGCGGCATCGTTGCCCGGTACCGCCAGCGGTGGCAGTCAAGCACCGAGACTGCGACCATGGACGCCGCGGCCACGGGCGCGGAGCGCTTGGCGGGCGCCGCCCGGGCCGCGCTGTCCGCCGCTGCGCTGGACTGGCTTCGGGACGTCGACGCGCTGCTCGAGGACGGCCACGCCGCGGGTTTTCGGCACGGTCTGAACGACGTGCGGCCGAAGCGCGGACGACGACCGGCATCCGTCCCCTGACCTGGACGACACGCACCGTCGGAGCTGCCGTCGCCTCTGCAGGGGTCGCACCTACTTCGCCTGCGCGTAGCTGTCGACCGTCGCAACGGTGAGCAGGAAATCGACCGGGAAATCGCCGAACAAGTGCCGGCCGGCGGTATCCGCCGCGCGCCGGATGATCTCCTCGACGGTATCTGCCAGCGCGGCGGGCGTGTGCACCATGACCTCGTCGTGCAGGAAGAAAACCAGGTGCGGGGCCCGGTCGAATTCCGACCCGGAGGCACCCTGGGCCCCCTGGGCACCCTGGGGCAGCATTCGCAGTTCCCGGCGCACCTCCGCCATCCAGCACAGCGCCCATTCCGCGGCGCTGCCCTGAACGATGAAATTGCGGGTGAAGCGGCCCCAGTCTCGCGCCTGACTGCGGGCCCGGCGCTCGTCGGCATCCGTCGCCCCGGGGTCGTAGGCCTTGGCCTGGGTGGCCAGCCAGCGTTCCCCGGGCCGCGGGGAGGAACGCCCAAGCCGTGTCGTCACGCTCTCGCCGCGTTCCCCGGCGCGTGCGGCCGTTTCGGTGAGGGCCAGTGCCCTCGGAAAGGCCTTCGCGAGCCGGGGCAGGAGGCGCCCGCTCTCCCCGCTGGTGGCGCCGTACATGGCCCCGAGCATGGCCACCTTGGCGTGGTCGCGGGTCTCCACGACGCCCCCGGCGACGATCCCGGCGTACAGGTCCGTTCCCCGGCCGGCCTGGGCCATGGCCGTGTCGGCCGACAGGGCGGCGAGGACGCGCGGCTCGAGCTGCGCGGCGTCCGCGACCACGAGCTTCCAGCCCGCATCGGCGACGACTGCGCCGCGCACCTGTTTGGGCAGCTGCAGGGCTCCCCCGCCCCGAGTGGCCCAGCGGCCCGTCACCACCCCGCCGGGGATGTACTCGGGATGGAACCGGCCGTCGACGATCCAGGTGTCCATCCAATACCAGCCGTTCGCGCTGAGCAGCCGGGCCAGCTTCTTGTATTCGAGCAGCGGATCGATCACAGGGTGGGTGAGCTCCTTGAGCTCCCAGGCGCGGGTGGACGTCACCTTCAGGCCGACCTTCTGCAGTGCCCGCATCAGGTCGGGCTGCGAGTCGGGGTTGAGACCGGGTTCGCCAACGGCGTCACGGATGCGCCGAGCGAGGTTTTCGAGGCGTTCGGGCCGGATGCCCGGGGCGACGCGGGGGCCGAGTTCGCGGGTCAGCAGAGCGTCGTGCACGTCGGTGCGCCACGGCAGGCCGGCGAACTGCATCTCGGCGGCGATCAGCGCCCCGGCCGATTCCGCGGCGAGCAGCAGGCGGAGGCGGCCGGGCTCCGCAGATGCGCGGACCGCGTCGAGCTGGCGCCGGTATTCCGCCTGCGTACCGAACCCGGCGGCCGCGCTGCCGGCGTCGCGGCCGGTCACGCCGTCGGCGGCGGTCTCGGTGTCGCTGCCGGCGGCGCTGTCACCGTCGCTGTCGAACAGGTCGAAGAGTGTAACCCCGGATGCGGACGCGGCCGGTTCGAAGGCCACCGCCCGATCCCAGCGGCTCGGCTCCGCCCGGGCCAGCGCGCTTGCCTGGGTCAGCGACGACTGGCGCAGGATCGCGTGGCACAGGCGCAAGTCGTGGGCGCGGTGCACCCTGATTCCGGCCGCCAGGAGCAGCGGGTAGATGCGGGCCGTGTCCTCCCACACCCAACGGGGCCGGTCTCGCTCCTGACCGAGCACATAGCCGGGGAATTCGTGTGAAGGCAAACGGAGTGCGGGCCCCGCGACGTTGCCCTCGGCGTCGAGCGACAGCACGAGGATCTCCCCGTTTCCCGTTCGACTCGCCAGAAGGTGCACCTGCCCATTCTGCCGGTTCGGGACCGTGCCGGCGGGAAAAGCATCCGTCATATGACCGTCAGTTCGTCCGGCCGTCTGTCGGTGGAGTGGCGTCGGCCTCAGCCCACGCCTCCTGCAGCAGGGCGACGGTCTCGTTGTCTGAGAGTTGGTGGAAGTCGGTGTAGAAGGGCCCGATTGCCCACAACTCCTGCGGGGCGTGCAGCACGACGATGACATCCGCATACTGCCGCATCTCCCCGAGCAGCTCGGCGGGTGCGACCGGGACCGCGAGCACCGTGAGTGCGGCGCCCTGCCGTTTCAGGGCCGCGAGGGCTGCCTTGGCCGTGGCTCCCGTCGCGAGGCCGTCGTCCACGACGACGGCGACACGGCCCCGCGGACTGATCTGCGGGCGGTCATCGAGGTAGAGGGTGCGACGTCGTGCGATTTCGGCCAGCTCGCGACGGCGGGCTTGGGCCAAACCCACCGAGTCGCCCCCGGTGGCGGCGAACACGTCCTCATTGACGATCGCCTGCGGACTAGCACCGTCGACGACCGCCCCCATCGCGACCTCCGGATAGCCCGGGGCCCCGATCTTGCGCACCAGGATGAGGTCCAGCGGGGCTTGCAGGCGCCGAGCGACCTCGATCGCCACAGGCACACCGCCCCGCGGGAGGGCGTAGACCACCGGGTCGTGCGCCTCAAGCTCGGTCAGTCGTTCGATCAGTGGTTCGGCCAGCAGTCGGCCGGCCTCGCTCCGATTCGTGAACATGAGGCTCCCACCCGGCGAATACCTTTTGCGGGTCCGCCTAGACCGATTCTGCCGCCGACCCTCGGCTTTGTCGAGGGCCGCCCGGGGCTCAGGCGCGGCGACCCGATTCGAGCTGACTTGCACACATGCCACTTCGGTGGTCCCGGGCACTGGACGCGTCCGAAGACCGAGGGCAGACTCGGGTCAACCAGAACACTCACGGCACCATCGAACGGAACCTGGATCAGCTGTGTATCGACGACTCACCACCCTGATTGCCGCGACCGGGCTCACGGCCGGGATCGCTCTCCTGCTGACGCTCGGCACCGTGATGCCGAGTGTGACCCGCGTCTCCGCCGACGAGTGCCCGGGCGGAACCGTGCCGATCGTCGATGTCGACGGGGAGACACAGTGTGTGGCCCTGACCGAGGGTGAAACCACCCCCGGACCGACACCGACTCCGCCGCCCCCTCCCACCCCCACTCCGACCAAGCTCCCCTCGCCACCACCTGAGGAACCCGCCACCACTCCCCCGGCAGAGCCGGCCCCCTCGGCCGGGCCACAGTCCACGCCGGCTGTCGTTCCACCGTCGGCGACGGCGGCGGCACCGTCGGAAGCCCCACCTGCCGAGAACGTGGATCCAGCCCCGACCTCTGCTCCCGCTCCAGGCGAGCGCGCAGGAACGACCAACGAACCGGAGAACACCAGCACGCCGACTCCGGCGATGATGCCCACGGAGCCGCCCGCGAACGGCAACATCACCGGCGTGATCGTGCGCGGCAACGGGCCCAGGCTGCTCTGGGGCGTCGCCGTCGGGGCATCCGCATCGGGGTTGCTGGCCGCGCTCGTCGCCTTCTACCTGGTGTCGGTGCGACCGTTCTTCATCGCACGCAGACGGCCGGGAGCACTCGGCTGACTCGCACAGGTTTTTTTGGCGCCGACCGGGTCAGCCTGATGTCGATGACGAACGCCTACCGCGGCCGGGGCGCTGTGCGGTACGCCGGCCTGGCCCTGGCCCTGGCCCTGGCCCTGAGCCTGTCGGGCGAGATGATCGACGCGATCGCCAAGCAGCCATGGCGCATCGTCGCGCGCGACTTCCGCCGCGCCGTCGACGAGAGGCCGAGCTGGCCGCCGACGTGCGGCGGTCGGATCAGTGTGACCTGCTGGTCGACCTGACCGCCAAACTCGACCGGCTCCCCCGGTATTTCTCCGTGAACCCCGGCAGGGTCATCCTCGCCGATGCGTCACTGCTGGATGGCACCCCGGTGCAGGGGTCCGGCATGGGGAGGTGATGCCCGACTGTCTCCGTCACCCGGGAGAATCTGTGGGACCTGCGTGAGGTCGCTCGCCAGAGTCAGCGGCGTGCGGGGGCCCCGGCTCGCGCACCGCGCACGACGATCGACGCGGGGGCCCTCCTCAACGCACACTGAGCCTTCCACCCGTTCGACTGTGGAGCAGCAAGGAGCATGACCGTCCACCTCGACCTGTGGCTCACCCCCCGAATCCGTTGCCCGGTCGGGTCAGGTCAGGTCAGGTCAGGTGCGGTCAATACCAGTTGTTGGTCACGGAATGCGCCCAGGCTCCGCACGGGGTGCCGTACCCGGCCTTGATGTAGCCGAGACCCCAGGAGATCTGCGTCGTCGCGTTTGTGGCCCAGTCGGATCCGGCCGTGGCCATCTTGCTCCCGGGCAGGGCCTGAGGGATTCCGGTGGCGCCGCTGGGGTTGTTGGCCGTGTACGACCAGCCGGATTCCTTGTTCCAGAGCTGTACGAGGCAAAAGAACTCGGACTCACCCCAGCCGTACTTCGAGGCTGCCATCGCCCGGGCCGTCGCCTTTGCCTCGGCGGGCGTGTTGTTGCCGGCGACGGGCTGGGACTCAGCAGCTGGAGCAGAATCGCGCGCCGCATCCGCGGCCGCGGCCTGGGCGTCCGCCTGACCCTGAGCCTGAGCGGCAGCCTCGGCCTGGGCGCGAGCGGCCTCGGCGGCGGCCGCTGCTGCGGCCTCCGCGGCGGCTCGGTCTACCTCGGCCACAGCCGAACGGGCCGTGTCGACCGCCTCCTGAGTCTGTTCGGTGAGCTCGATGACGGTGTCCGTCTCCAACGACTTGTAGTCCCCGAGCGCGGCAACGGATGACGCTAGTGGGGTCGGATCCACCTTGTTCGCCATGGCCGTGATCACCGTTCCGGCGTCACTGAGGGTGCTCTCCGCTCGGTCATGGGCGGTTTTTGTGGCTATGGCGGAGTAGACGCTGAGCTGCTCGTGATGCAAACCGGTGCTTTCGGAGAGCTCCGTCGTCGCGGCGATGCCGGCAGGACTAACCGCGGATGCCTGTGACACCGCACCGATTCCCATGATCAGGCCGAGGAGACCGAGAGCTGCTCCGGTGCCGACAGCGACGGATCTGGTGCGCGAACGTTTACGTTTGGCGTTCATTTCTCGCCGGGCGGTCAGGGGTGAACGGGGTGAAGCAGAGCGCATGACTTCCAAATGTGATGCGGCCGGGCTACACGATTCTCGGCGCACCTTGATCGGTGGACTCGCGGCCAGATGTAGCCGCGTTGACGAATCCCCCGGCTTGCACTCATTTTCTGGACAGATGCTCCGTTGTAGCTGGCAAAGTCATCCGTACTTGGCCGCCACCGATGCCGGTGCACGTCGGTAGGCTCGAGTCAGGACAACTCGTTGTCCGCGTAACGGGGGTGGTACAGGTGAACTCCGGCAGCTTTGTTTTGAGGGAACTTTAGGTGTGGAGTTCGCAGCCCTAAGCTCTCAGCCTTCCGTCAGGCGCCGCTCGGCTTCGCGACGTCACAGCCTCGCTCAGGCTTTGGGTGCCTCTCACCGTGGTCGTCGGTACTTCGCTGACCCGGCGTGATGCGCTGCCAGACCGGTCGCGGCATGTCCAGGCTGGAGATTGTGACGGATGCCACGCTCGAAGCGAAATACGGGGTGCACCCGATGCAATAAGTTGCCCGACTTCGATGCCCACATGCGGGTGAGCACTCGCGGACAGCCGGTGCGTTGATCACGACTTTCTGTTGGCCGCCGTTGGTGATCAGGTCTCTGACCGCGAGCACGTCCGGTCTGGACCGGTCGGGCCGCCGCGGACGGGCCGGGCACGGCATCCGCTTCGAGGCTCTCCAAAAGGGCGACAGGGGGCAAGCTCGGTGGAGATCAGCAGCGATCAAGAACACTTGTTGGAGGGGTTCAACAGGGAGGGACATCCAGATCGATCCTCACGAGGACCTTGTCGCTCTCCACGATCGAGCGTTGTGTGCCGCTCATTGCCCGAGTTCGTATCCGATGAGCCAGTGCAGTCCATGACGGTCGATGACTTGGCCATCCGAAGCACCCCAAGGCTTTGGGGCAAGGTAGTCAACGATCTGGCCGCCCATCGCGAGTTTGTCAAACCACTCGTGGAGAATTTCCGGTTCAGCGGCGCCCAGCAATGAGAGCTTGACGCCATCAAGCCGAACACTTTTTTCACCTGCGGCTGCATCGGATCCCATCAATACAACTACGCCCTCGAGCACTCCGTGAGCTATGTTGTGGGGCGGGCCGTCGCTGCGACCGAAATCCTCGTAGGTATGCAGGGTGAGCTCTCCACTGAAAACATCCGCGTAGAAGCGGAGCGCTTCGCGCGCTGTACCGGGGAAAGTGACATAGATCTGCGGCGCCATCATATGCAAAGCATACAGATCGACCTACCACCGATCGCTAGAACGCTGTGAGGGTTCGTTGTCTGATCGAGCTGGTGATCGTCGATTCGCTGAAGTAGGACATCCGTTGCCCGCGGTCGCGCCCTGGCATTGGTGCACGTCATCAAGATCGGCGACGGTGTACCGTCCCCTACAGTTACGGTATTGGCTATTCACTGGCAATGGTCGCGCCATGATGCGATGGTACTGTCAGCTCGCCCGAGCGACACAGCCGCAACGATGGTGTCAGTCGGAAAACGAGAGAGGCACACCACTCAGGCCAAAATTCGTGCACAACACCCACTTCAAGATCAGCGGCGACCCGACATGATCCGTGGAGACTCGTTACGGCGCATGTACGCCGGCGGGCGCCCGAACCGGTGGGCGCGTTTCCTGAACCGAATCAGCGCGATGGTGTTCTCGCTCGGTATCGTTGGCCACGGCGCGGTAAGCCTCGAGACCGTCAATCCGAAGTCGCACACCCTGCTCACCCTGCCGCTCGTGGTGGCCCGCTACGAAGGTTGTGAGTACGTGGTTTCGATGCTGGGCCAGGGCTCGCGGTGGGTGCGCAATGTGCGGGCCGCGAATGGGAGAGCCGTCATCCACGCGGAGCGCAGGCGACCGGTGCTTACTCGAAGAGGTTCGCGCGGATGCCAGCGCACCAATTATCAAGTCATACCTGGCGCAAGCACCCGGCGCCCGACCGCTTATTCCGGTCGATCAGTCGGAGCCGGTCTCATTCGAAAACATAGCAGCTGACTTCCCGGTGTTCATGATCCGGGATGTCCACTAAGGCGCAACGGGCACCACTGGTGGTCGCGCACTAACCCGCTGAACCGTGGCTCACTGTTTGCGTAAGCGTTCCTTGACACCGTGTTCGACGAGAACGGGAACAAAGTCACGTATCGGGCGGCCGGAGAAGTTCTGATGCTCCTCGCGGACAGCTCTTTCAACGCTCGACCGTGGCACATTTGGGAATCGTTTCGTGAGTCGATCCACCACTTTTTCCACGGCCTGCAATTCATCGTTGAGGTTCACAACTTCCAGTGTCCCACCGTCGGGAGCTGCCTATCAAGGCGTTGCTGTCAGCGAAAGTTGCGCACTCTGCCCATCGCTTTCGTCAGCGACCAGCACGGAACGGAAATTACGCATCTCCCGGTCGAGGGTGCACGATGAAGTCATGGGATCTTCACAAGATGAACCTTGAGTGCGGGCCTTGCGTCCATCGCGATCGAGCCGGGACGAGCGAATACCGGGCCGAGACCTGGTGGGGTCCGACGGTTGCCTCTGCTGCCCCGGCCTTCGTTGGCAGCGTGATTGGGCGCTCAGTTGACGGGATAGACGACAGCCTGATCTCGCCAACCCGATCACTGCGGCCTTCCTCGTTTTTCGTCTCCTGACGTGCCCGCCGATTCTGATCACACTCTTCATGCAAGATCATCGCCGTGCTCGCACTCCTCGGCATCATCCCAGCAATGGTCAACATCTCGGGTACTCGGCGTCGTTCGATTTATTCCCGGGCGGGAGCTATGACGAGACGGACCTGAAGACGTCGATGTGCCACAAGCCGGTCGCGCGGGTCACCCTGGCGAAGCACGCATCCGTGGCCATCGAGGACTATTCATCCCTGTTCCGGTCCGACACGAATCACGCTCCCTACACCCAGGCACCCCTCACCACGTCGCAGACGAACGCTCTGACAGCCCTCGCCGACAGCTCCGCGTGGGTCCTGGCCGCATCTATGCTCAAGCGGTTGTCGATACCCTCGTGCCGATGCCACTCTCGTGGGTGCTCCTTGCGACCCTCGATGCGCACCGCCTCATCGAGCAGGGGGTCTTCGAGCCATTCCCAGACCCTCAGCAGTCAGTGATCCTGGACGGTTCCCGATCCCTGTCACCGCTGCGGAACGGGGTGAGAGGTTGCGATCGGCTCCCTGGCTGTCCCCGTGGCCTCGACCCCGGATGACAGCACGGGTCCGCCGCATACCGCGGTACGCGGCGGACCCCCGACTTGCCGGTGCTGTCCCGCAGATGGTTCTACTGTACGTCCGTCGGTTCCGGTTGCCCCGGTACTTCATCCGAAACGCGAGTGCCCTCCGGGTTGAGACGGATCGCTCGTGGTCGCGCCGCGCGCATCCGGTCTTCGTCCCATTCGGCGCCGGACGGGTCCGCGGTCAGATTCTCGTGCGCGACGGCTGCGGGGCCGGGTTCGTCATTCGGGTCAGGTTCAGGCGGCGGCGGCATAGGCGCTCTCGATGACCGATCCCCAGTACGGCCCGAACATGGTGTTCGCGACGTTGTTGTAGCCGAAACTGTTGACCGAGTTCTGATAGCCGGCCGAACCACTGCCGATGAACCGCGTGCCGCCGGATGATCCACCGGTCATGCCGCAGGGGATACCCTGGGATTCGGACTGGGCGTATGGGTCGTCCGTGGCGGTGCCGGAGCAGGACTGCAGGGTGTTGCCGGTGAACGGTGCCGCCGCCGGGTAGCCGAAGGCCGAGTAGGTGAACCCTCTGCCGTCATTGAAGGCCACGCCCGATGCGCCGCGACAAAATCGACACCAGGCAGGTGGGCACCGGCACCGTCCACAACGACGCATCCGAAAGCTCTGGCTCGACGGGGAGACGAACCGCCCTGCGTGAGTCACGATTTCCCGACCGTGCAGATTTCTCTGAACCGTCGCCGTACGGGGTGCCGTCAGCCGCCGCCTACATGGATGCCGGGGCGGCGTGTCGGATCAGCTTCGCTCTGGCGAAGGATTTCGCGCACGACGGGTGCGGTATCGCCTTGGCCGAGTAGAAGGTAGCGCAGGAGGTGCCCGAGGGGGTTGCCCTCTGACCATTCGAAGTAAGCGTGAGGTCGCACTCCGGATGCGTCCCGCAATGCCAAGAGAATGGCAGCGATGGCGTTCGGAGCCGCAGGACTCTGGGCTCGAAGCACCCGAAGCCCGTTGACTTCCTCACCGCGAACATGGAGCGTTTCGCTGAAACTAGACGGATCCACCACCTCGATCTCAAGAAACAGCACGTCCGCGCGACCCGGCACGGGATTCATCCCCCGCTGCGCCGTCTCCTTTCCGGCATAGTCGGTCTGTTTGCCCGGCTTGGGTTTGTTCGCAATCAGGTTCAAAGCGCCATCGAATACGAGCGATTCGGTGATGAAGCGTCGCGCCTGTTCGTCCAGTTCGACCGTTTCCACCCGCAGTTCGGTGGTGCGTGAAACTCGGGATACGAGTGACACGACGATGATCCCCAGGATGAAGAACGCAGAAATGGCTATGCCATCGGGCTTCTCCAAGATGTTCTCGCCCAAGGCGTACAGGAGGATCAAGGTCAGAATGGTGAATGCGACACTGGCCCGGCGCTGGTGGCGTCGGATCGCCGAGATCGTGACGGCGACGGCTCCGGACACCATCATCGCCAGGATGCCGGTGGCGTAGGCGCCGGCCTGCGCGTTGACGTCCGCGTTGAAGCCGATCGTGATCAGGATGCTGATGCCGGTGTAGACGAGAACCACGGGGCGCACGGCGCGGCTCCACTCGGGGGCCATGCCATATGACGGCAGGTAGCGCGGGACGATGTTGATCAGGCCGGCCATCGCGGACGCCCCCGCAAACCACAGGATGAGGATGCTGCTCACGTCGTAGACGGTGCCGAAGGTGTTTCCGACGAGTTCGTGGGCCAGGTAGGCCAGTGCGCGGCCGCTCGCTTCGCCACCGTCTTCGAAAGCTTCCTCGGGGATGAGGAGGGTGGTGACGAAGGTGCTCGAGAGGAGGTAGGCGCTCATGATGAGGGCCGCCGCGGTCAGGAGCTTGCGGGTGTTGCGGATGCGTGAAGCCAGGCGCTCCTCGGTGGTTTTCCCTGCCGAGGCAACCAGGGGCATCATGCTCACCCCGGTCTCGAATCCGGACAGACCCAACACGAGCAGCGGGAAAGCGATGATGGCGGGACCGAGAAGATCACCGAACCCCCCGCCGCGGGAGGTGAGGGCGTCTGTCCATCCGGCGAGAGCGGCTGGTTCCGTGAGGACGTCGTAGAGGCCAACGCCGATGACGACGGCGTTTAGGGTGAGATACACCGCCACCAGCGGGATGGCAACCGCCACGGCTTCGCTGAAACCGAGGAGGAAGACGCCGCCGAGGGTGAGGAGCAGGACGATCGTGATCGTCACGGCATGCCCCTCGAGGAAGCTGGGCGCATATGGGTTCTCAAGAAGGTGGACCGTGGCATCCGCCGACGACAGGGTGATCGTGATGATCCAGGACGTTGCGACGAAGCCCAGAAGTACCAGCACGAAGAACTTGCCCTTCCAGAACGGGAGGAGCCGCTCGAGCATCGCCACCGAACCCTGGCCGTGCGGGCTCTCCTTCGCCACCCGCCGGTACATCGGCAACATCCCCAGCAGGGTCAGTGCAACGATCAGCAGGGTCGCCAACGGCGCCAGTGCTCCGGCAGCCAGCACGGCGATGCTCGGCAGGTACGACAACGTCGAGAAGTAGTCGACGCCCGTTAAACACATGACCATCCACCAGGGACGCTTCGTCACCGTGTCTTCGTGGCTCTCCGGTCCGACGGGCTGCACACGGTTCCGAAGCAGCCACCGAGCAAGGCTGCCCGCTGGCGCTCCCGAACGGACGGGGCTGGCAACGCTCGCCGGGATGACCGGAACGTCCAATGAATCCACTGTGATCTTCCATCCCGCCCGCGCCGGTCACAAGACCGTGAGAGCAGATCTATCGAATGCGAACAACACCTCTATTGTGAGCCACACACGAGCGAGCGCCGCACGCTCAGGGCAAAGATCTGAGCTCGAAGTGCTGTCGGCCTCGAGCGCGGGTCACAGCCACTTTTTTTCTTGAAGACCACGTACAGGGCGACGCCAAGGAAGACCATCTCTCCGAGTGCGATCGGGTATCCGAAGATCCAGTGCAGTTCGGGCATGAAGTCGAAGTTCATGCCGTAGACCGTGCCGACGAGGGCTGGGGCGAAGAGGATGGCCGCCCAGGAGGAAATCTTCTTGACCTCTTCGTTCTGAGCGAGGCTCGTCTCAGACATGTGGCGCACTTCGTCATTCTGCCGTTGATTCACCAGGGTGGAGTGCACGGTCAGTGCGTTTTGTAGGATGGCGCGGAATGAGTCCGCTCGATCGACGACGCGGATGGCGTGGTCCAAGAAGTCGCGGAAGGAACGTTGGAGCTCCAGTTCGACCTGGTATTTTTCCGAGCCGCGGAGGAGCGCTTGGAGCATCCCGATAAGGAGGGGGTGCACCGCGCGCTAGAACTCGATGACTTCCCGGGAGAGGTCATAGATGCGTCGGGAGACGCTGGGGTCGCCGTCAAAGAGTTGGTTTTCGATTTCGTCGATATCGTTCTCGAGTCCGGCGATGACGGGTGCATACTCATCGACTACCTCGTCGAGGATGGAGTACAGCACGGCTTGTGGACCCTTCGCGAGCAGCGGGAGATTCGCCTCGAGGCGATGCCTGACCCGGCTGAGGGCCGTCGATTCGGCGTGGCGAACGGTGACAACAAAGTCCTCGCCGATGAAGAGGTGAAGCTCGCCGAATTCCACCTCTAGCTTCTCGTCGATGTATCGTGCGGGGCGCAAGACGAGGAACAACGTGGATCCGTACTGCTCGAGCTTGGCTCGTTGATGGCCGGTCAGGGCGTCTTCGACGGCCGGCGGGCGGAGATCGAATTCGCTGGCAACCGACCGTATCTCGGTGGCGTCCGGTCTGTAGAGTCCGATCCACGCCATGCCAGCGTTCTCGCGGAGGGCTTGGTACGTTTCCTCAAGGCTGCGGGGGCTCTCCGCGCGGTGTCCGGCTACGTAGATGCCGTTGTCAATCAAGGCCATGGTCGTGACCCACCGTTCAGTCGTCCGAGAAAGTGTGTGAGCAGAGCCCAAAGACGGCGTGCCATCAGGGCGTCGATCAGGATGGGGCGGGAGAGCACCGCACGTGAGTGCGGGCCGGGATCCTAGATCCAGTCGTTGCGTTTGAAGAGGAAAAACAACAGCGTGGAGAAGCCCACGATCAACGCTACCGAACTGAAGAAGCCTCCGATCTCGCTGAACCCGGGGTAGGGCACGTTTTGGCCGTAGAAGCCGGTGACGGCCGTCGGTACGGCGATGATGGCGGCATAACCGGTCACCTTCTTGGTGATCACGTTGAGCCGGTTTCCCTGGAGGGCCCGATTCGCTTCGAGGATACTCGTGGCGAGGTCGCGCAGGCTCTCCGTCCATTTCATAGCGCGCAGTACATGGTCGTAGACATCCTGAAAGTAAGGACCCATCTCGTCGGCCACAAGGTGAAGGTCGCGGCTGAGGAGCGTGTTCACCACTTCGCGCATCGGCAGGATCACCCGCCGAAGCGTTACCAGGCTCTTCCGGAGCGCGAAAGAACTCCGTTGCAGGGCTTCCTGGTCGGCCGAGGGCATGAACAGCTGGTTCTGGAGCTCTTCGATCTCCTCGTCGAGGGCCTCTACCGCCTCGAAGTACCCGTCGACGAGTTAGTCCAACAGCCCGTGCAACAGGAAGGCGACACCATGCTTCGCCAAGTCCGGGAAAGAGTCCCATCTGGCAACCACAGCGTCCAAATCGATGCTCTCCTCCTTGTGCACGGTAACCAGTGCACGGGCCGTGATGAAGGCGGCAATCTCGTCGGTGGTAACCGCTTTCGAGGCCGGATCGAAGCCGACAGCGTAAGCAGACAAGAACGAGTGATCGGGATAGTGATCGAGCTTCGGCCGCTGACGCAGTTTCGTGGCGTCTTCGACGGCCAACTCGTGCAAACCCAGCTCCTCGGTGAGTAGTGCGAGGTCGGCACCATCCGGGGTACAGAGGTCCACCCAAACCACGGAGTTGGCAACTCAAGATGTTCGGACACATCGGCCAGCGCAAAGTTCTCGTCGATGAGGACATCATCACGGTAACAGCGGGTACGAGGAGTGGGAACGGCATAGTCCATCATGTACACCCGTGATCTTCTGGGACCCCCTTTCGCGATTCACGAAGGTGCATTGGGCGACAATCCTTCTCCAAACGGCATGGTCTTCGCACTGTTACACCTCTGGCATGCTCAAGGACCCAGTCCTTGGTGGCCATACAGATCCCCACCAACCCCCGGCTGAATCATAGGACGCGAGTCCCGCTAAAGGCGGCCCGGGCTTGGCTAATTCGACGCGCGGCCGGACTAGTGTTCGGTCCAGCAGCCCAGGATGGCAGTAGCTACTTGATAGGAAAACGCGGTGCGGGTGACGCCATGCGGCCCGATCATATCCGTCAACTTTCTGGCGTCAACTTGTAACGTCATGTTGTCTTTGAGGAAGACGACCACGCCGCCTGTGGTTTCGTAAGCAGGCAATCCGAGATTCGCGAGTCCTTCAATGGGTTGGACTGGGGCAAGGTTTCCTTGCATTATGTCGAAGTAGCTGCGGGCAGACGCTGCGTCCGAGGATTCCTGCACCGAGATCACGAATTCTCCACCAGTCAGATGGTATGTGCAGGTGTATTGGCGATTGATCCAGCTCTCGACGGAGTGTGGCGGGGCGGCGAGAGCCAGCGCACGTGTGATGTTGTCGCGTGTTTCGGTGCCACAAATCATCTGTGATGCTGCGGACGGTCCTGCCTCCGCGCTGCCTGCCGAGCTCGACTGCGGAATCGGAGAGGCCGACGTGCCTGGCATGGACATTCCGGGGGCCGTTGTGTTCACGGCGCCGGAGGAGGTGGTGGCGCATCCAACCAGCAAAGCCGTGGAAGCCACCGCGATCGCAAGCAGCCAGTCGGGCCTCTTGATACGCGTCTTAGTCCTGCTACGCCGCATGGCTGGACACCAAGCTGGCGTAGACAACAACATTATCTGGGTACGTACGAGTGGTTTCGTCGAACTCTCCACCGCAGGTGATCAGCCGTAGTCCCGCATGATCGGTGTTGCCGTAGACGGCGAACTGCGGAAAGTCATCTTTCGGGTATTCCTCCACTCCGTCGACCACGAATACCGCCACTGTCGCATCGGCTCGGGTAACCAAAATCTCGTCGCCGGGACGCATCTCGCCAAGTCGGTAAAACACCGCGCGCCCCTGCACCCTGGAGTCGACGTGACCCAGGATGACGGAAGGTCCGATCGCGCCAGGGGTGGGCGAACCGGTGTACCAGCCGGCCGGAGAGGCCTCGTCCAACGACGGCGTCTGCACCGTGCCATCAGGATTCTGTCCCAATTGCATCAGGACAGAGTCCACTTCAATCGCGGGGACGTTGATCTGGGTGGGCTCGGAGTCGGTCAAGGTCGGGCCGACAACCTGGTCAACCCGCGGAGTCGGCGGAACTGAGATGGGCTCCGGTGAGGGTGTAACGGAGACGGACTCCTGCGATGGGGCTGATACGGCAGCCGAGGCAGGCGGCCGTGGAGGAGGAGGGTTGCCCCACAGGGCGAAACCGATCGCCGTACAGCCGACGGTGAAGAGCAGAACCGCCGCCGCGGTAGCCAGACGGCTACCGCGACGACGCTTTTCAGCCGGGATAATCACCGGGGATCAAACCGATCTCAGCCTCGTGCGGCAAGACGCCGACGAATCATCACCGCGCCACCTGCCGCGGTCAGGGCCCCGGCACCGAGGGCGAGAAGGCCTATGTCAGCACCGCTTGAAGTGCTGCCACCGCCGGTTTCCACGCCACCGTCAGGCATGTTCGCTTGCGACGCGCTCAGGGCGCCACACAGAGCCGGCGACGTTGCTGCCAAGGGCAGACTCGGCACCAAGTCACTCTTTGCGTCCTGTGCTGCTTTCGTCAACGTGGCCGGGTCTAGCCCGTGGACCACCACAACTGCCGTGCCTGCCTCCAGCGAGGCCGCGGTGGCGGCATCCAGAGTGAAGGTTCGGTTGTAGTCGTAGTTTGCACCCATCCCGGCAAGCGTTAGATCAGTTCCGGCCGCCGGACTCGTGTCGCCGCTCGTGGACAACGTTGTGCCAATCTCTCCGTAGGACGGCTGACCTTCGGTCGTGCTGATCACACCATCTCCATTGGTGTCAGCTGCCGTGGTGGGACATTCCCCCTTCGCACCGATGTGGATGTGCTGTACGTGCGGGTACGGCTTACCGTCGAAGGTCTCGGCCAGACCCTTGACGGTCTGGGTGACTGTGGCCTGGTCACCGGAAACCTCAACGGAGATGGTGCCGCTGCCGTTGCTGCCGTTGATCGAATCGAGCGTCCCCTGGTAGGACGCGTCACCAGTGGCTGCAAAGGCTGGACCACTCGTCAATACGGCGACACCTAAAGCAAACGCGGGCACAAAAAACACTGCTGTTTTCTTATTCATCAAAGTCCCTTACTAGGAGGTAGTTTCGAAAACATATCGGAGTGAAAACATAAAAGAGTATTCTTCAGTTGAGTTTGTGCGTACAGGCCTTACATGTCAAGAGTGGCCCTGGCCTTGGTGGCCGACAACTCACAAGACACACTGTTTACTCTGGAAAGATCACGTCGGGAGTTCACTTTTGAGTAAGCAGACGAGGCCGTGAAGCTGATCATCACCACCGGCAAAGCGGTCGCGACCGTCACCCGAGAGAGCGGAGTCAACGAGGCAACCCTGGGCCGCATGGTGACCGCGTTCAAGGCGCTCAACGAAACCCGACGGGCCGAAGTGATGGAGTCTGAAGGGGCCGAGCTACAGCGGCTACGGCAAGAAACCGCGGATCTGAAGATGGACAGGGCGTGCTTGAAAAATCGTCGAGCTTCTTCCACCAGGAAGCATCGGATACGACGGCCAGGCGTATGAATCGATTGGCGTAATAGAGATCAATTTCACCATCACCCGCATGGTCCGCCTCGTCGACATCGGCCGTCCGCCATCGCCGGCGTCGATTGGGGGTGGAAATCATTTCCCGAAGAACTGTCGCCACGACCAGGAAACGCCTAAGGATGGCGAGATCTGTCCGAAGAAATAGAAGACCTCCACCACCGCCACCACCCCTGGCCGAGACTTCCGTCGCGACACCGCCGCCGGCGCCACTCCTCGATCGGGCCTGTCACACCAGTTGACTTCGAGTTGCCAGAGCTACTCGGACGTTCAAAGGTCGACCCGGGCGCTCGCTGGCAGAGCGTCATGAAGCCAGTCTGCAAGCGCCACTTACGTCGCTGCATCACAACATCGCTCGCGGAGCGGATGCCCTACTTAGCTCATACCCTTCGTCATCGGTGAGGCACACCTGCTCGCCAACACCCACCTCAAAATGCTCCGCATGCTCACAAACGTCGACATGGACACCGGATCGCACATCGCGATACGCCTTATCGGGCAGCACACACTTCGGCGTCGGTGAGCTCAAACTCGCGGTGCTCCCAGCGCCAGACCGAAACATCTCCACCCGGGACAATGATCGGGATGAACGCAGCCGATACGACCGATTACATCCGCAGCACCTCGAAGCTGCCGGCCAGTCCAACCCACACTTCGCCAACGACACCATCCACGCCGTCACGCCATCTACCTCGCACCGGAAACTTCCGACAGGGCTTTAACAAACCCGGTCGACGTCGCCGACGGTGACCCCGGCACCGTCAAACACCGCGACGGGCGACACCAACGAGCGGGCGTAGGTCTTTGGAAATGTCACTGAGTCGTGGTGGCAGACGGTCGGTTTTTCACAAAAAGGATCGTGAAAATTAGAGCGGCCAGAGCGGTACCGGCGAGGAGAATTAGTCCGATCGCGTAGCTGTTTTCCGCAACGTTGTAGGTGGCCCCCATCACCAGTGGCGGGAAGTATCCGCCTAACCCACCGGCAGCGCTGACGATGCCGCTCACCGCCCCCACTCTGGCGGGCGGTGCGCTCCTCCCGATCCAGGCGAACACTCCCCCAGCACCGAGACCGAGTGCAGACGCCATCGCGACAAAGGTGAGGCCGGCGGGGATCTCGCCATCGGGACGGAGGTTCACCACCCAAGCGAGAACGGCCACCGCCGCCAGCGACCCGATTACCACTGGCTTCGGACCGATACGGTCGGCAAGAATTCCGCCGATGGGGCGGAGAATAACGGCGGCAACCGCAAACCCAGCCGTTCGTGTTCCCGCGGCAGTGAGGTCGAAATCGTATATCTGGCGGAGGTACGTGGGCAGGTAGGTGGAAAAGGCGACGAATCCGCCGAAGACCAGCGCATAGAGAAAACTCATCTGCCACGTCACGCTGAGCCGCGCCGCCGCGGTGAGCTTGGGAAGGAATGGATCAGTGCTGGCCGTGAATCCGGGGGCCTCTGCCATAAGTGTCCATACGCATATTGCAGTGACGAGGAGGAGCGTCGCTATGATGAGGTGAGTTGGAACGTATCCGAGCCATTCCACCAAACGTGGAGTGAAGAATGCCGACACTGCGGTGCCGCCCATCCCTGCCCCGAAGACGCCGGTTGCAAAGCCTCGGCGGGATGGTTGGTACCACTGGCTCACGAATGGAATTCCCACGGCGAACACGGTTCCGGCTACGCCGAGCAGCAGCGCTGTCACGACCAGGAAGGCAAATGCGTTGAGGGTTCCGGCAAGCGCGACGAGCAAGAGGGCGGGGACGGATGCAAGCAGTACCAGTGTGAATAGGAGGCGTCCGCCGAATCGGTCGGTGAGCACGCCCACTGGAATGCGGCCGATCGATCCGACGAGTATGGGCATCGCCACGAGTACAGACGTCTGGGCCGACGAGAGATTCATCGACTCGGTATAGCGGATGCCGAGCGGCGAGACACTCGTCCACGCCCAGAAGCACACGACGGAGGTGAGAGTCGCGAGGGTGAGGTTCACACCCTTGCTGTGGTGTGCCTTCTGCCGTGCAGTCATTTTCGAGCCCATCGGTGTGCCCATCACCCGCACCTCCGATCAGCGTTTGTCCCGGATGCGATCCTGGGTTCCGATGGGCGCCCACCCGCGGCGCACCGGCCGAATCTGCCCGGGCTCTTGATCTCTGGACCGGTAGACGATGTAGGGCCGGAACAGGTAGTGCAGAGGTGCGGTGAAGGCGTGCACCAGCCGGGTGAAGGGCCACACGACGAACAAAATCATGCCCACGAGGGTGTGAATGTGGAAGGAGAACGGAGCTGCGGCCATGGCCGCGATATCTGGTTGCAGAATGAAAAGCGAACGAAACCAGGGCGACACGGTTTCACGATAGTTGTGGCCATGCTCGCCGCTGAAAACGCTAGCGAGGGTGGTCCAGAGCCCCAGGACGATCGCGGCGGTCAACACGATGTACATCATCTTGTCGTTGGTGGTCGTGGCCATGAAGACCGGCCCGGTTTTGCGGCGCCGATAGATCAGGATCACAATGCCACCGAGAGTGCAGACCCCCGCAACGCCGCCGACCAGCAGAGCGTTGAGGTGATAGAAGTCCTGGCTCATCCCAAAAAAGAGTGTCCAGGACATCGGGATCACCAGGCCGAAGAAATGCCCGGCGATGACGGCGAGGAACCCGAAATGAAATATTGGCGATCCAATGCGCAGGAGCCGGGATTCGTAGAGCTGGGACGAGCGGGTGGTCCAACCGAATTGGTCGTAACGGTAGCGCCAGATAGTTCCACTGATCAGGATCGCCACCATCACATAGGGGAGAATTCCCCAGAGCAGCACGTCCCACATCACGAGCTCGCGTTCAAAGGAAGCAGGCGCGGGTCGTACGGTTCAAGTCCGACACTTTCGGCGGGGGGGCCGACGCCGGCCATGGCTTGCACGGCCTGCCGGTCGGCGGGCGAGGGGCCTGGAAGTGTGGCGCAAATGCCGTCCATCACGGTGGCGTACGGTGACCCGTGCTCCGTGAGTGAAAGCCGGAGCATTTCGACGCTGGGCCGGTACTGGATGAGCAGGTCCCGGCCTGCTACTGGGCTGGCCACAGCCGCGAACTCGAGCACCAGCGGCAAGAAGTCGGGCAACTCACCGTGCGTATTGGTCAGATAGTCGCTCCCCCGGTACACCTGCTTGAACGCAGCCAGCACGTCGCCCCTGCGCCGGGTGTCGCCATCCGTCCAATAGGACAGGTAGAGCGGATGATGCTTACTGAGGTCGAACGTCTCAACGTAGGAGCGCTGGAGAATGCCGATCGCGGTGTTCTCAAGGTACGCGATGACCGCGGTGAGATCAGGTGCTGCCGGGCCCTGTTCGGCCAGTGCGGACCGCATCAACTCGCACCTTCCCACGAGTTGAGCGTCCGGATACGACAGGCACCACGAGGCAGCCTGGTAGAAGACCCGCTGCGCCAGGCTATGAGCTGCAGCCCGGTCGCGCCTCACAGCGCACCGCCATCCGTCGGTGGGCGCAAATCAGCCGGTGACGGCGGTGCAGCGCGCGGCTGGTCGCGTTTCTCGGAGAAAGAACCCACGGGGCTTCCGTTGCCGTCCCAGTTGAGGAGGTTTACGCGGCCACGGAGCGACTGCTCGCCGGCGGGAGTGTCGGAAGTCTGCCGATCTTTGAGCGCGTAGAAGTTCTCCACGGCGACGGGCGTCGGTCGACCACTCGCCTCCCCGAACGGCGAGTCTTCGTACATGCCCGGTCCGCCCTCGAAATCGACCGAGCAGCCCATCTCCTCCAGGTCATGCGCCTGCTCGACGTGCGCCTTGGGGATAACGTAGCGCTCGTCGTACTTTGCGATCGCCATCAGCCTGTACATTTCATACATGTTGCCTGGCGTCATCCCCACAGCCGCGGGGATCGACGGGTCAGGTTCTTGTCCCATCGTGATGCCGCGCATGTAGGCGCGCATCGCCGCGAGTTTGCGTAAAACCTCGGTGATCTTGTCGGTGTCGCCAGCGGTAAAAAGTTCGGCGAGGTACTCGACGGGAATGCGCAGCGCGTCGATGGCGCCAAAGAGGTTGCCGTTGTCTTCGGCATCGTGGCCCTGTTCGCTCAGGAGATCGACAATGGGAGACAGCGGGGGCACGTACCAGACCATGGGCATCGTGCGATACTCCGGGTGCAGCGGTAACGCCACCTTGTACACCTTCGCGAGAGCGTACACGGGCGATTTCCGTGCGGCGTCCAGCCAATCGCTGGGAATGCCTTGGTCGAGGGCGGCAGCGGCCACTTCGGGGTCGTTCGGGTCGAGGAGCACGTCCATCTGCGATTCGTACAGGTCGGTGACATCCGTCACCGCTGCGGCGTCGGTGACGCGGTCGGCGTCATAGAGGAACAAGCCGAGATAGCGGAGGCGCCCGACACACGTTTCGGAGCAGACTGTGGGGAGGCCAATTTCCACCCGCGGATAACAGAAGGTGCACTTCTCGGCTTTGCCGGTTTTGTGGTTGAAATAGATCTTCTTGTACGGGCAGCCGGTGATACACTGGCGCCAGCCGCGGCACTTGTCCTGATCGACGAGCACAATGCCGTCTTCCACGCGCTTGTAAATGGCACCGGACGGACACGATGCCATGCAGGAAGGGTTGAGGCAGTGCTCACAGATCCGCGGAAGGTAGAACATAAAAGTTTGTTCAAAGGCGAACTTAATCTTGTCCTCCGACTCCCTCCGCACCTTCTCCACGATGGGGTCAAGGTGACCCATCTCAGGGGCGCCGCCGAGGTCGTCGTCCCAGTTCGCCGACCAACTGATTTTGGTGTCCTCGCCCGTGATCAAGGATTTCGGGCGGGCCACTGGGAAGTCGTCTCCCAGCGGTGCGTCGATCAGTGTTTTATAGTCATAGGTCCAGGGCTCGTAATAATCCTTCAACTCGGGCTGCACGGGGCTTGCGAAGATTCCGAAAAGCTTCTTCAGGCGTCCGCCCCCCTTCAGCACAAGTCGGCCCTTTTTGTTTAGCTGCCAACCGCCCTTCCACTGTTCCTGGTCCTCGTAGCGACGCGGGTACCCCTGCCCCGGCCGGGTTTCCACGTTGTTGAACCAGACATATTCGGTTCCGGCGCGATTCGTCCACGCCTGTTTGCAGGTCACCGAGCAGGTGTGGCACCCGATGCATTTGTCGAGGTTCATCACCATGCCCATTTGAGCCATCACGCGCATCAGTACCGCACCTCCTGGGAACGCTTTCGGATTGTGGTGACCATGTCACGCTGGTTGCCGGTAGGGCCCAGATAGTTGAAGGCGTACGACAGCTGCGCATACCCGCCAATGAGGTGGGTGGGTTTGACGAGCAGGCGGGTGGGCGAGTTGTGAATTCCGCCCCGGCGGCCCGTCGCCTCCGACTTGGGTACATCGATTGTGCGCTCTTGCGCGTGGTAAACGTAAACGACTCCCGCGGGCATCCGATGGCTGACCACGGCGCGGCACACGTACACGCCGTTGAAGTTGACACACTCGATCCAGTCATTGTCAGAGACCGAGATGGCCGCCGCATCCATGGGGCTAATCCAAGCCGTCGGTCCTCCCCTCGATAGAGACAGCATAAAAAGGTTGTCCTGATATTCTGAGTGGATCGACCACTTCGAGTGCGGAGTCAGATAGCGCACTGTGATCTCGGTGGTTCCGTTCGGGCCAAACCGAGGTTCGCCAAACAGGCGCTGCATATCCAGCGGTGGTCGGTAAATCGGGAGGGCCTCCCCGAGGTCGCGCATCCAGTCGTGGTCGAGGAAGAAGTGCATCCGGCCGGTGAGGGTGTGCCAGGGTTTCAGCCGCTCGACGTTGATCGTGAACGGGGAATACCGACGCCCACCAGTCTCCGACCCGGACCACTCAGGCGAAGTGATGACAGGGACGGGCCCCGCTTGCGTCTGCGCAAAGGTCACCCGCTTCTCTTCGGATCCCTCGGCAAGGTCGACGAGCTTCATGCCGGTCTGCTCTTCCAGTTCGCGAAACCCCTGCACGGCCAGTTCGCCATTGGTGGTGCCGGAAAAGCTCAGGATGGCCTGGGCGAACTTCGCATCGGTATCGATGGCCGGGCGGCCGTTCCCCGCGCCACCGAGCATCACCCCGTTGCTTCGGGCGAGCCGCTCGATCTCGTGCCCCATCCGATAGGTGATGTTCTTCACGGTGAAACCGCGTTCCTCCGCGAGGGGTCCAACCGTGGCTAGCTTCTCCGCGATAGCGGTGTAGTCCCGTTCGACGATCGAGAAGACAGGCATATTCTGACCGGGGACCGCCGGTATATCGGTGTTCCGCCAGTCGCGCACCACTCCACCCGGCTGCGCTATCTCCCCCGGCGTATCGTGTTGCAGCGGCACACTGACCAGGTCCCGTCGGGTGCCGAGGTGCGTCACCGCCTGCCGGGAAAACTCCTCGGCGAGCAGTCGAAACGTGTCAAAGTCGGTTTTCGCCTCCCACGGTGGGTCGATTGCGGGGCTGAAGGCGTGCACGAAGGGGTGCATGTCGGTAGAGGAAAGGTCGTGTTTTTCGTACCAAGTTGCAGCCGGAAAGACGATGTCCGACAACAGTGTGGTTGACGTCATCCGGAAATCAGCTGAGACGAGCAGGTCCAGTTTTCCTTCCGGAGCCTCGTCGTGCCATTTCACATCGCGCGGTCGGGCAGCGTTCACGTGGTCGGCGCCCATCACGTTGTTGTGAGTGCCGAGAAGGTTGCGCAAAAAGTACTCATTGCCCTTGGCAGATGAGCCGAAAAGGTTGGAGCGCCAGAGCACCAGGGTGCGCGGCCAATTTTCGGGAGCGTCGACATCGTCGATGGCGGGGGTCAGCCGCCTGCTTTTGAGGGCATCGGCGATCCAGGTGGGGGCGTCGGGCGCCTCCCCCGCATCCACCGCCGCTTGCGCCTCATCGGCGAGGTCTAGCGGGTTGCGGTCGAACTGAGGGTAGAACGGCATCCAACCGAGCCTGTTCGACTGCGCGATCGTGTCCGCGGTGTGCATACCGTCGAAGTGCCCATCAGCGAGAGGGGACTTGAGCGAGTCGGCCGAGTACCCATCTGAGCGCCATTGATCGGTGTGCATGTACCAATACCCGGTACCGATCATGGTGCGCGGCGGTCGACTCCAATCCAGAGCGTTAGCGAGAGAAATCCATCCCGTGATCGGACGGGTTTTCTCTTGGCCGACGTAATGCGCCCAGCCGCCGCCGTTTCGCCCCATGCATCCGGTGAGCATCACGAGCGAGAGCACCGCCCGGTAGGTGGCGTCACCGTGGAACCACTGGCAGATACCGGCCCCCATAATGATCATGGACCGCCCCTTCGATTCCTCAGCGTTGCGGGCAAATTCTCGCGCCACCCGGATGCACGCGGCGGCCGGCACGCTCGTGATCTCCTCCTGCCAGGCCGGCGTGTACGGCGTCGACGCGTCGTCGTAGTCGGTCGCCCAGTCGCCCGGCAGTCCTGGACGCCCAACCCCGTATTGAGCGAGCATCAGGTCGAACACCGTGGTTACCAGGTGCCCGGCCACTCGCCGGACGGGAACGCCGCGAGTCACTATCGACCCCTCCCCGGAGGGTGCCTCGAAGCAGGGCATCCGGATCTCAGCGGTTTCCGAGGGCTGGCCTGAGACGGACTCTTCGAGAAGGCTCAACGCCGGGTCGACACCCTCGAGGTCGAGGTTCCACTTGCCCTTACCCGCTTCACCGTACCGGTAGCCGATGGAACCATTGGGCACCACGGGAGCGCCAGTGGCTGAGTCAAGCAAAACCGTTTTGAACGCAGCATCCGGAAGATGCGCCTTTTCGGGCAAGTCAGCCGCCATCAAAAATTTCGTGGGCACCAGCCCACCGCCGGCGTGCTCCTCGAGCCGGACAAGGAAGGGCAGATCTGTGTAGCGGCGCACATAGCCGCTGAAATAGGGCACCTGCCGGTCGACGAAGAATTCCTTGAGCATCACGTGCCCCATCGCCATCGCAAGCGCCGCGTCAGTGCCGGCCTGCGCGGGCAGCCACTCGTCGGCGAACTTCGTGTTGTCGGCATAGTCGGGGCTGATCGCGACCACCTTTGTGCCGCGATACCGCACCTCCGCCATAAAGTGCGCGTCAGGCGTGCGCGTCACGGGAACGTTTGATCCCCACATCATCAGATAGGTGGAATCCCACCAGTCACCTGATTCAGGCACGTCAGTCTGGTCGCCGAACACCTGCGGAGAGGCCACGGGAAGGTCGGCATACCAGTCGTAAAAAGACGTCATCACCCCGCCGATGAGCTGGATGAACCGGTTACCCGCCGCGTGCGACACCATAGACATGGCCGGGATCGGGGAGAACCCGGAGCACCGATCCGGACCGTACTTCTTGATCGTGTGGACGTGGGCGGCGGCGGCGATTTCGATCGCCTCCTGCCACGGAATCCGGACGAGCCCGCCCTTCCCTCGCGCTTGCTGGTAGCAACGACGTCGTTCAGGGTCGTCCACAACGTCGGCCCAAGCGAGCACGGGGTCCTGGAGACGCACCTTCGCCTCACGGTACATTTCGACGAGAACTCCACGGGCGTACGGATACCGCACCCGCGTGGGTGAGTAGGTGTACCAACTGAACGCCGCACCACGGGGGCACCCCCGCGGCTCGTACTCCGGACTGTCAGGGCCCACCGACGGGTAATCCGTCTGCTGCGACTCCCAAGTGATAATGCCGTCCCGAACGTAAACCTTCCACGAACACGACCCCGTGCAGTTCACCCCGTGGGTGGAACGCACCACCTTGTCATGGCTCCACCGGTCGCGGTAGAACACATCGCCCTTGCGCCCGCCTTCACGGAACACTGCGCGCCCATCATCTGTTTGGTCCCACCGAGTGAAAAAACGGCCTAGCGCCAACATGGTGTCCGACGCTTTTCCGTCCAAACCGGCAGGCACTGGAGCAGCTGCCATGGGGAGATTCTATATATCGCCCTTGCAGTCCGCTAGTGGTGCCCGTGAACGCGGATGGTCGACACCTAACACGAGACTGTCATCCTGGGAAACAGGGTTGAACCGGGTTTCTCAAAAACACCTCACTTCTTAATCCAGGACGTCATGGATAGTAGCGCTAAGTGTTCGCACTGACGCCGGTTGAGAAGACGTACTTCAGCAGCGTCCGCACGGAAGTGCGCCGTGCGTGGAGGGCTGCAGCTCGCCAGGCAATTCGTTTCGGCGTCTGACGGTTTTAAACTGCCTCTTCCGCGGAGCGGTGATGGTGACACGGTTTGCTCTGTGCCCATCAGGTCAGCGTTCTCCCAGCGAATCTCTATTGTCTTGGGTGCACAATTTCGATTGCCTCCAACGAACCGCCCCGATTACGAGGAGAGACCATGCCCTTCATCACCGCCCCGGATCACAACGGTCCCGACGTCGAACTGCACTACGAAGACGTCGGAGCCGGTAAGCCCGTCGTACTGATCCACGGTTGGCCCCTGAGTAGTAGGTCCTGGGAGGGGCAGGTACCCGCACTGGTCGAGGCCGGCTACCGGGTCATCACTTTTGACCGTCGCGGGTTCGGCCAGTCGTCACAGCCTTGGGATGGGTACGACTACAACACGTTCGCCGCCGACCTGAAGGCCGTGATCGATACCCTCGATCTGCGGGAGGTCACCCTCGTCGGATTCTCGATGGGCGGTGGAGAGCTCGCTCGATACGTCAGTACCTATGGCACCGCCCGCATCGCCAAACTCGTCTTCGCAAGCGCCGTGCCGCCTTACCTCTGGAAATCGGATGATAACCCTGACGGAGGCGTCGACGCCGATTTGGCTCAGTGGTTCCACGACGGATTGTCCGGAGACCGGCCGGCGTTCCTGCACGAATTTTTGCAGATGTTCTTCACCGCCGGCAAGCCGTCCCCGGTCAACACTCCAAAGGTTAGCTCCGAGCAGATTGCCTATAATCTCGACATCGCTCAACTGGCATCGCCGAAGGGGACGCTCGACTGCGTAACCGCATTCTCCACTACCGACTTCCGCGACGACCTTACGAAAATCACGGTGCCGACTTTGGTCATCCACGGTGATTCCGACACCATCGTGCCATTCGAGGTGAGTGGCAAACGTACTCACGAGGCCATTACCGGCAGCGAACTCGTCGTGATCACAAACGCCCCGCACGGGGTCACCGTTTCGCACAAGGACGAATGGAACCAGCACGTACTCGCATTCCTCGCGAAATAGCCAACCGCGTAAGGCCATCGCCGACGGGGTTACGTACCCTTTAGGCAGGATTATTTCGCCTTGTGATAGGTCGTAGCCATGCATGAATAGCCCGACACTCAGGCCTTATCCCGGGCTTTCTTCTCCGCGTCCTTCCGAGCCAGAGCGGCCGCGTCGGCCTCCAATGCAGCGCGCGCCTCGGCAAGTTTCACCAGGCGTGACTCCCGCCGCGCGAGCTCCGGCGGCAACTCATCGCCGCGTTTGTCTTTCCCGAACCGTGCATTTTCGGCATCGTCGATCGCGGTCGCGTCAGCCAGCAGCGCGGGGACTTCATCGGCGAGGACCTTCTGCTTCTCTGTCAACCGGCCGTAACTCATCGCCTTGCGCAGAGACGCGTTCGCGCGCACCTTCGTGCCGTCCAACGCGACCTGCCCCAACGACACCATCCCGGCAGCGCGGCAGAGTTCCAACGCCTGCAAGAACACGAACGCCGGTTGATTTCCCGGGCTTGGGGTCGTGGTCTGGGAAAATTGCTTATGAGCGATTTGGGTGGTCTGTTTCCTGCGGCTGAACTGGAACACGTTGATCCGGTCGTTGATGACGGTGTTGAGGCTGGCGCTGGCGTGAACAAGAGGTTCCGGGCGTTCGAGCCGGCTTGCGTCGTATGCGAAGTCGAAGGGGCAGCCGCCGTGTGACCCCAAGTTGATGGTGCGTGTCCTGCTCTAGGGGTATCGCGTCGGGGTTCGATCGTCGCGGGAGTTGAAACGGGTCTTCGTGGACGTGGTCGCGTTTCGGTGGTTGGCCGCGCAGCAGGCACCAGATTTTCGTTTGATCGCCCGGTTTAGGAAACGGCACCTCTCCAGCCTGGGAAACGTGGTCTTGCAAGCGTTGGAACTGTGCCGTGCGGCTGGGATGGTGTCGCTCGGGCAGGTCGAGCTGGACGGCACGAAAGTGCGCGCGAACGCGTCCAGACGCAAGGCCATGAGTTACGCCCGGTTGACAGAGAAGCAGAAAGTCCTCGCCGACGACGTCTCCCCCCTACTGGCTGATGCCGATGCGATCAACGACGCCGAGGATGCCCGATTCGGGAAAGACAAACGCGGCGACGAACTGCCGCCCGAGCTCGCCAGGCGGGAGTCGCGTCTGGTGAAACTGGCGGAAACGCGCGCCGCGCTGGAGGCCGACGCGGCCGCTCGGGCACGGAAAGACGCGGAGAAGAAAGCTCGGGAGAAGGGCCACGATGACGATACTGCCCTGCAGAAGGGTGCTGTGGATGTGGAACAGGTCGTGCCACTGATCGAGAAACTCCATGCCACGGTAGGTGTCCTGCGCCAGCAGATCCTCGCAGATGCGGGGTATTGTTTAGCAGCGAATCTGGACTACGCCAAGACCGTCGAGGCGGCCAGCGGCGGCCGGACCGAGTTTTTCATCGCGACCGGCCGGGTCAAGCACGGTGAACGTGTTCCGGAGGTTCCCCGCGGATGGATCCCCGCCAATGCGACGTTGCGGGAGCGGATGGGCCGGAAATTGAAGACGAAGAAGGGCCGCGCCGTTTACGCACGACGCAAAGCGATCGTTGAGCCCGTGTTCGGTCAAATCCACACCCGGCAGGGTAAGTTCTTGCTGCTGAGCGGGTTGGATCAAGCAGCCCACGAGTGGGACTTGATCGCTGCCTGCCACAACCTGATGAAGCTACACACCCTGCAAACCAAGGCCCGCCTGGCCGCGCACAACGCCCTGACAGCCCGCCCAGCAACCTAAAAACCCGGCGGAACCGCCCTGACGGGGGCAGCGACCCCGGCTTGCGCCGTCAACGCGCCCGTGGCTCCGTTTTCGATCGGCACAAGAACAAAAGCACAGCCACAGTCCCTGACGATCGCGCCGGCAAAGTCCCACCCAACCGACGATATCGACCGCCATTTCGTGCAATCAACATCGTTCGCCGGGGTCAAAGGCGGTCAGGACGGCGGCAACAGGTAGCCGCGCAGGAACTCATCGAATGCGGCGGGCATGTCGACGCTCTCGTCGAGCAGCCACTGCTGCTGGAGCCCGTCCATCACGGCAGTGATGAGACGCGAGGCATGCCGCACGTCGAGGTCGGTGCGCACGAGGCCGTCGCGCTGTGCCTCGGAGAGCACGCGCTCGGTGTCAGCGGCCGTCGCCGCGTACCGTTCGACGAAGTACTCGTGCACCGGATACTCATAGTCTGTGGCCTCGGCGGAGATGACCGTGTATAGCGATGTCAGTCCGCGCGTGGTCTGGTTGTAGGCGACGACCTTGCGCATTTGCTCGAGAAGCGTGATCTCGCTAACGTCGCCGACGGCAGCGCGCACGCGCTCGTCGCGCTGTCTCAACACCTCCGTGAACAGGTCTTCCTTCGAGGCGAAGTGGTGCAGCACCCCTGCGGGGGTCAGCTGGACGCGCTTGGCGATCTCGCGCAGGGAGCCGCTGTGGAAGCCGCTCTTACCGAACACGAGAAGCGCGGCATCCAAGATTTCCTGGCGTCGGGCTTGGCCCTTGGGGTAGCTGCCGCGCTTGCGGTCCTGAGTGTCCGTCATAGAAGAAACCTATCGTATGTAAGGTTTTTGGGCTAGGGTCGAAATCCAACGAGGGGCTTCACCCCTCTGCGGCCGTTACGAGCAGTCGCAACTCTGCCATACGGCAGGAGTCGAACCAATGGAGGCACGACATGAATCGATGGGGATCAATCGCGGCAATGGGCCTGGTGGGGGTTATCGCCCTGACCGGCTGTGGCCGTGCCGAGGGCGGGAGTACCGCCACGAGCGGCGCCGCAATCGACGACAGGCCGGCAACGGGCGAAGTCACGGTCTGGGCGATGGGCAACGAGGGCGAAGTGCTCGACCAGCTCGCGACCAAGTTCGAGGACGAGAATCCGGATGTCACGATCAACGTCACTGCGGTGCCGTGGGATTCCGCGCATGACCGCATCGCCACGTCGATCGCCGGCGGCGAGACCCCGGACATCTCGATGCTCGGCACGACCTGGGTCGGCGAGTTCGCTGCAACCGGCGCTCTCGAGCCCACCCCGGAAGGCCTCGTCGACGAGGCATCCTTCTTCGAGGGCTCTTGGAGCACGGCGGTCGTCGACGACGTCGCCTACGGTGTGCCGTGGTATGTCGACTCGCGTGTTCTCTACTACCGCACCGACCTCGCCGAGGCCGCCGGCGTCGAGGCGCCTACCACGTGGAGCGAGTACAAGGCCTTTGCCCTGGCGCTCAAGGGCGGCGGCGCCACGTCAGGCGTCTCCCTTCCGCCGGGCGGATTCGACTCCTGGCAGTACGTTGCCCCTCTCGCCTGGCAGGCCGGCGGCGATATCCTGAACGAGGATGGCACCGAGTTCACGTTCGACACCCCAGAGTGGGCCGAGGCGTTCGAGTTCTACAAGAGCTTCTTCGACGAGGGCGCCTCCGAGGCGGTTCGCCTCGAGGGCGGCGAGATCGAACAGAAGTTCATCGACGGATCGGTCGGCTCGTTCTTCAGCGGCCCGTTCCACGTCGGACTGCTCCGTGAGCAGGGCGGCCCGGACTTCGCCGACAAGTTCGCCGTCGCCCAGGTTCCCGGAGCCGACACCCGCACGAGCTTCACGGGAGGCGGCAACCTCGCCGTCTTCGGCGACAGCGAGAACCGTGACGCGTCGTGGAAGTTCGTGCGCTGGCTCAGCCAGCCCGAGACGCAGCTCGAGTGGTATGACATCTCCACCGACCTCCCCTCGGTGCAGTCCGCGTTCGAGGATCCGATCTTCGCCGACGACCCCTACCTGAGCGTGTTCGCCGCGCAGCTCGCCGACTCGAAGGCGCCGCCCGCGATCCCAACCTGGGCCCAGGTGTCTGCCGTCATTGACCAGGAGCTCGAGAAGGTCACGCGCGGTGACCAGACCGTCGACGCCGCACTCAAGACGATCCAGCAGCAGGCGGACACGATCGGCACCGGCAACTAGCCATGGCCGTCTTCGCACCAGAGACCGGGCGGGCGCCCTCACCGCGTCCGCCCGCGCCGCCTGCGCCGACGGCGCTTCGGCGCTTGCCCGGTCGGCGCAAGATGACCTGGATCGCGTGGGGCTTTGCCGCCCCGTTCATGATCCTGTTCGTGGTCTTCATGGCCGGCCCGATCTTCGCGTCCTTCGTGATGAGCTTCACCGACCTCACGACCCGCGACCTTCGATCGCCGTTCAACGTGAACTTCATCGGCCTCGAGAACTACCTAAACCTCTTTCAGGACCCCCGGTTTCTCAAGGCCCTCTCCAACACCGCGGTCTTTGTGATTGTGGGCGTCCCGCTCACGATCGTTCTCGCTCTGCTCGTGGCCCTCGCCCTGAACAACGGCATCAACAAGTTCCGCACCGTGTTCCGCGTGGGCTACTACGCTCCCGTCGTCACGAGCATCGTGGCGATCGCGATCGTCTGGAAGTTCATCCTCCAGCCGGATGGGTTGCTCAACGGGTTTCTCTCGATCTTCGGAGTCTCCGGCCCCAACTGGCTCGAAGACACCGCGTTCGCCCTCCCATCGCTCATTGCCATGGCGATCTGGCGCAACATCGGAACCCTCATGGTGATCTTCCTCGCCGGGCTCCAGGGCGTGGGGCAGGAGCAGGTCGAGGCAGCCATGATGGACGGCGCCGGTCCGGTTCAGCGATTCTTCAACGTCGTCGTGCCTGCCCTGCGACCGACCCTGCTGTTCGCGGCGGTCATCACGGGCATCGGGTTCCTGCAGTTCTTTGAGGAGCCCTTCGTGATGACGCGCGGAGGGCCGCTCGACGCGACCCTCTCGACCGCGATGTACACGTTCAACCAGTTCGGATTCGGCAACTACTCCTATGCCTCCGCAGCCAGTTACGTGCTGTTCCTCGGCATCGTTGTCCTGTCGCTCGTGCAGTTCCGATTCCTCCGACAGAAGGACTGACCATGATGAGACGCAAACCGAGATGGTGGCTCTACATCGTGCTCGTCACGGGGTTCGTCGCGATGATTTTCCCGTTCATCTGGATGCTACTCGGCTCGTTCAAGACAAACGCCGAGATCCGCAGCGCCCCACTGAACTTCTTCCCGGAGAACCCGACGCTCGAGAACTACGTGCAGCTCTTCGGGCGGCTCGACTTCACGACCTACTTCACCAACAGCGTTGTCGTCGCGGTTTTCGTGACGCTCGGCAACATCGTGTTCTCGTCAATGCTTGGCTACGCGCTCGCGAAGCTTGAGTTCGCCGGCAAGAAGGTGCTGTTCGGTCTTGTGCTCGGCACGCTCATGGTGCCGGGCGTCGTGACCTTCGTGCCGCTATTCGTGCTCACCTCGAACCTCGGCCTCGTGAACTCGTACCCCGGCCTCATCCTGCCGTTCCTGATCACGCCGCTCGGCGTGTTCCTGATGCGGCAGTTCATCCTGAGCCTTCCCGACGACATTATCGAGGCCGCCAGGATCGACGGCGCCAGTGAGTGGCGGATCTTCCTCCGGGTGATCATGCCGCTGTGCGGACCGGCCGTCGCAACCCTTGCGATCCTGACCTTCCTAGGCAGCTGGAACAACTTCCTCTGGCCGCTCGTCGTCGCGACGAGCGAGGACAAGTACACGCTTCCGGTCGCCCTCGCGCTCTATTCGGTCGGCCAGAACGCCTCGCAGTACGGCCTGATGATGGCGGGCGCCGTCGTGGTCGTAGTGCCCGTGCTCGCGATCTTCATCGCCCTGCAGCGCTACTTCGTTCAGGGCATCGCCCTGACCGGAATCAAATAGTAAGGAACACAATGACTTTTCCCAACGGATTCCTGTGGGGTGCCGCCACTGCACCGCACCAGGTCGAGGGCAACAACACTTCCAGCGACTGGTGGCTGCGCGAGCACGGGCGGCTGCCGAGCCCGCATCCAGTCGAGTCGCCGAGTGGCGATGCCGCGGACAGCTACCACCGCTACCCGGAGGACATGCGCCTGCTCGCCGACGCCGGGCTCACGAGCTACCGGTTCGGCATCGAGTGGGCCAGGATCGAGCCAGAGGAAGGCTTCGTCTCCCGGGCGCAGCTCGACCACTACCGCCGGATGATCGACACGGCGCTCGGCCTCGGACTCACGCCCATGGTCACACTGCACCACTTCACCAACCCCGCGTGGCTCGCGCGGGACGGCGACTGGCGCAACCCCGCGGTCGTCGACCGGTTCGCGCGTTTCGTCGAGTCGGCTCTGCCGATCCTCTCCGACGTCGACCTCGTCTGCACGATCAACGAGCCGAACATGGTCGCCATCATGGCGAACTCGCGCGAGGCGTTCCCGCACGTCGGCCTCCGGGCCGGCGACCCCGTCGTCACCGAGAACCTCATCGCCGGACACACGCGCGCGGTCGACATCCTGCGCGGCGCCGGCAAGCGCGCCGGGTGGTCGGTCGCGACGCAGGCCTACCAGCCAGAGCCGGGCGCCGAGCAGGCGGCCGACGACTACGGATACTCGCGCGAAGACGTCTTCATGGACGCAGCGCGCGGTGACGACTGGATCGGCATCCAGGCCTATACGCGCACGAAAATCGGCGCAAACGGGCCGATCGCGATTCCGGCTGCTGCGGAGCGCACCCTCACCGGCTGGGAGTACTACCCCGGAGCGATCGAATTCGGCATCCGCCGCTCCTGGCAGCGCAACGGTGGCGTACCGATCTACGTGACGGAGAACGGCATCGCGACCGCCGACGACGCGCGCCGCATCGACTACACGACGGGAGCGCTCGAGGGGATTCTGAGTGCCATCGCGGACGGCATCGACGTGCGCGGCTACCTGCACTGGAGCGCGCTCGACAACTACGAGTGGGGCAGCTACGCGCCCACCTTCGGGCTCATCGGCTGGGACGCCGAGACGTTCGAGCGCCACCCCAAGCCGAGCCTGGCGTGGCTCGGAGAGGTCGCCCGGGCCGGGCGGCTCTTAACCTCAACACCGTTCAGTTAAGCGTTCTCGTGTTGCGTTGTGGTTATGCGCGTACAGGGTGGGTGAAGCCGGTCTCTGACCGTCGGTTGTCGGATGTATTGTCGGTTAGTTTGTTGACCCGGGTGTTCCCGGCTGATGTCATCGACGAGGTGGTTCAGGCCGCGGGGCGGACTGAGCAGCGAAACCGGGCGTTGCCGGCGCGGGTGATGACGTATTTTTCAATCGGGATGGGCTTGTATGCCGAAGCGTCCTACGAGGACGTGTTTGCTCAGCTCACGGATGGGCTGTCGTGGTCGTCTGGTTGGTCCGAGGCGTATGCGCCGCCGTCGAAGTCCGCCATCTTTCAGGCGCGTCGGCGGCTGGGGTTTGAACTGGTTCGGGACCTGTTTGCCCGTGTCGCACAGCCGCTGGCAGGGCCTGACACGCCGGGGTCCTGATTGGCTGGATGGCGCTTGATGTCCATCGACGGAACGATCCTGGATCTGGCCGACAGCGTCGTAAATGCTGAGTTCTTTGGTCGCCCACCCGTCAGTCGCGGGGAGCAATCTTTTCCCGCAGGCACGGTTGGTGGCGTTGGCTGAGTGCGGAACGCATGCCAGTCTGGACGAGGTGATGGGTCCGTGCACGACGTCGAAAGAGCTTGCCAAGTGGTTTGTGTAAGTGTTTCGGAATTGGTTAGAGGTGGGGGTTGATTCGGTCTGGGTAGGCCAAGGCGAGCTGGTTGAGGGCGAGCTTTCAATTCGTGGTGATTTTGGCCTTCGACGAGGCGGCCTTCGGCCTTGCGTTTGGTCGTGCGGTTGCCTCCTCATTCCTTGGCTCGGTCGCGAGCGCGTTTGTCTTCGATGTTGCAGATCGCCAGCCAGAGCATCTTGATCGCGGCCTCATCGTTGGGGAAGTGACCGCGGTTCTTCGTCACCTTCCGCAGCTGGTAGTTCAACGACTCAATGCTGTTAGTCGTGTAAATCACGCGTCTCAAATCGGGTGGAAACGCGAGGAACGGAGTGAAGCGTTCCCACGCGTCCTCGAACGTTTTCACCGCTGCCGGGTACCGAATGCCCAGGGGTGATGACGCGGACGACGAAGCAGATCTCGCGCCCTACTTCATGCAATACGCCATGGACGAGATGCGAATCGTCATGACACCGAGGCTGCTCCGCCTACGACGCCTAGTGATCGGAGAGGTCAGCTGCTTCCCCGAACTGGCCCAAGCCCTATTCGAAAACGGTCCCCAACGATCGATCCAATCATTGGCCATCGTCATCTCCAAGCTCGTACAGCGCGGACTCCTGAGCGCACCGAGCCCAGCAGTAGCAGCCACGACCCTGAATTGGCTGGTACTCGCCGCGCCGGTCAACGAAGCCACGCTCCTGGGCGACGAGGCCATCCCGACTACCACCGGCATGAAGGCCCATGCAGCGGAGGCCACGCGCGTATTTCTCACCGCCTACGCCAGCGATACCGGTCTCGACGATCTGCGCTGAGACTGACGAGGAAGACTGGGAACACGCACTACCGGCCACAATGCGCCAACGCGATACCGCCGCTTAGCTTTGCGACTCACACACTTGTTCGGGGGTCTGTCGGACTGGTCTCCCGGCTGCAAGACAGACGTGCGCCCGTATGGATGGGCGCTTGGGCGAATTGACGTGGGGCAACATGGGGCATGGTCCTAGAGACTGGAACCCGCCGGGATATTGGGACGCACCGAGGGCCGCCACATCGTCGATGAGCAGCTCGTCGACGATGTCAGCGCGGGTGTGGGTGGCACCCTTCCGTGGGTTCGCGCCGATGCTCCCGATCATGGCTTTGATGACGTCGCCGCCCTCTTCATTGACGTTCGCGATCCGACCCCAGCGTCCGGCGGTATAGGCCGCGCCGACACCTGCAAATACCTGTCCCGCGGGCGGAGGGGCGAACGAACCGATGCTCGTGATCGTTCCCGCGACACCATCGGCGAGAGCCCACCTGTCGTCTGAGCTGACGTCGCCGTCCAACATCCCGTTGACGCCGGTAGCCATGTTGAGAACGCCCACACCGACCCCGAGAACACCGAAGCCCTTGCCGATCCGCGCTGTCTCCCGGCGAGGTGCTGAACAGATACTGCAGCTCGTGCACCAGAAACCGATGTCATCCACATTCGGGGACGCCGGCGTCGCGGGTAACGAAGACGCGGGGGTCATCGTTTCGGTATCGGTCATGTTCATCCTCTCCCGTGGAAAGTCGTACGGTCACGCACTCATTGCGATGTGGACATATGGCGGACGCCGCGAAGTATCGACGAGATGACGTCCCTCGTCGCTGGCGGGTACCAGTCCCCGGCGATGATCGACAGCAGACCCGTCTCTCCACGGTACGTGCCGTTGTTACGCAGCAGGTCGATGACCGCCCGATTCGGGGATCCGACACCGTTGCTGGCAGGGTCCGCGCCCGCGCCAGAACGGACTTGCGCTCGAGGAACACAGACTCGTCGGCGATCTCGAGTCGATCACGTCCGGTCGGATAGCCGCCGGTTTCGCGTACGACCCCGCGCTCGACCAGTGCCACATAGAGGTGGGGCACCACGGCGACAGTCACCGGCTGAAGCACCTTGTAGGTGAACGGGGGTCGTCGCCGAGCAGATACCACTGCAAGGGCATCCAACATGGCGGACCCGGTCGGCGAGTCGTCGACGACCACGAGGCGGGCGTTGTCAGCGGGCTCGGTTCGAAATCCGTCCTTCGGGTCTGTCAGGATGCGTCCTTCGAGCGCGAGTTCGATCAAAGCGCCGGCGCCCGGCATGATCTGGTCGGGTTCGAGCTGTCCCGGCCTCTGCTGGAGCATCAGCTGGATGTCTTCGGCGATGCTCGGCACCGACGTGGTGGCGTCTGTCATGGTCCTATTCTTTCAGGCCGACGGGGCAAGGTCACCATGGCCACGCATCCTCGACGAAGTCGCCTACTGCTTCGGCGCCATCAGAGACGGCATTTCCGACGTCCGATGCGACATCGGCTACGACCCTCGCCGTCGCCTGTCCGAAGTCGCCGATCTTGTCGATCTCCCGATTTGCCGAATCGGTGAATAGTCCCCAGCGGGAATGTCGCTGCTCAAGGTCGATGAGCTGCTGACTCTTTCTCCAGCGGACGGCCGAGGCTCATGGTTTGGCCCGGCGCCGGTGGATCGTGGGGCACGTGTCTCCGAACTCCTGGAGGGAGTTCGATAGATCGATGAGGTTCTCCAGCGACCGGCTGAGCCGGTGGAGTTTTTGTCACGACGAGCGGATCGCCGGTCCGGTTCGCTGAGCGAGCGCCTTGTGGCCTTGCCCCCGGTTAGTGGACACGGGGTTATGCGGCTTCAGCGAAGACCGCGTTTTGGTTTGAGTATTGCAGTTCGAAGTCGACGGGGCTGACCTGGCTGAGGGATGTGTGCCGGCGGCGGCGGTTGTAGCGGTCTTCGATCCAGGCGCCGACCTCTTTGGATGCTTTGTTTTTGCTGGGCCAGACGCGTCGATGGTAAAACTCGGTCTTGAGCGTGGCGAAGAAACTTTCCGCCATCGCGTTATCCCAGCAGACCCCGGTGTAGCCCATCAACCGGGTGATGCGGTGCTGTTTCGCGAACGCGGTGATCTGCGCTGACGGGGTGACACGATCGGAGTGGAAGATTACCTGCTCGGGCCGCTCACCGCGGAGCGCCATGGCCATGACCAGGGCGGTCTTGATGAGGTCGGTGCGGTCGGCGATGGCCCAGCCGATCGCGCGGCGCGAGTGCGCGTCGATCACGGTGGCCAAATAGAGCCACCCTTCCCAGGTCCTCAGATAAGTAATGTCGCCCAGCCAGACCTGGTTCAGGGCCCCGGTGTCCCACTGCCGTTTGATGACGTCGACCGGGTAGGCGTCCTCGGTTTGGCTGACCGTGGTGGTGCGCCAGCGTTTGGGGCTGATGCCCACCAACCCGAGGCGGCGCATGGTGCTGGCCACGGTCGCGCGCTCAGTTGCCCCTAACGTGGCGACAGCTTGCGAAGGGCACTGGCCTTATGCGCGGCTTCGGCATCCGTTTTCTCAGATTTCACGATAAACGCAGGGTCATCTTTCGAGGCGTGGAACGTTTTGCCCGCGAAGTCAAAATCGCTCGTCTTCTTCTCGATTACCTCCCCCTGAGTTCGCCCCTGAGACGTCGCCCAACTCACCCGGTCGCCTGTGCTGAAGTCTGTCATCCTTGAAGCATACGGACGGAGACGGACCTGGGCTAGAGGGGTGGGCTGAGTGTCATGTTCCTGTCTGTTCTAAGGAATGATCGTGCCCGCGCAATTCGTTTTCCACGCTTGATTTGCCACGCGCTCGTGACGGCGCTCGCTGAAATTCTCCAGTCCTGCTCACTGAAATTCCCCACTCCGGGTCGCTTCCGCACATAGAAGCGGGCCTTTCTCGAAACTGATGGTCTTCGACCACACACCAGCTTCAAGAAAGGCCCTACTCCTATGCTTTCAGAGGAGGACGACGTAGGTGGAGAACCGGCCAGTGCTGAGCCATTCCTCTATCCAGGGCCCTCGCTCGATGTCGTTGCCACAGCGCGCCCTGCGCAGCGTTTGGCCCTGGCGCCTGTTCCGCGCCAGGAAACGAGGTGCCGCGAACTCGTCCCACTCCCCCAGTTGCAGGCATGGCGCCTGCCTCAGCGGAGAATCTTTCAGACCTCGGCGCGGAGATAGGCGTAGACGGTTTCGCGGCTGATCCCAAAGTGTCGAGCGAGAGCAGCTTTCGGCACGCCGGCGGCGGCCTTCTCACGCAGCTCCGCGGCGCGGGCCGCGTCCAATGAGGGGGTGCGGCCGCGGTACACGCCACGCTTCTTAGCCAGGGCAATACCCTCGCGCTGACGTTCACGGATCAGGGACCGCTCGAACTCAGCAAAGGCTCCCATGACGTTATGGAGCAGGTTCGCCATCGCGTTGTCGTCACCGGTGAAGGAGATTTGCTCTTTCACGAACTCGGCTCGGACCTTCTTCGCGGTGAGCCGGCGCACGATCGAGCGGAGGTCGTCGAGGTTACGGGCAAGGCGATCCATGGAGTGCACGAGCACAGCGTTCTACGCAGGTCGGAGAAGCCCTCGGCAGGTGAACAGCCCATCAGGGTGAATACCGTGGCCGACACTGCGATTAACCACACAAACGCCCACTTGTCGGCCACTTTTCTCCCCTGATTGAGGCAAACCTATCGGTTTACGAAATCAAGCCACAAGGGGTCCTTGCGCGGGTAGCACCCTGGCCTTTTGCTCGAGACGCTTCCCCTGGCTTGCAATCGGCAGCGCGTTGCCCTGGACAGCCACCGAGTCGTAAGCTCGCGCTAGATAGCGCAATCGGATGCCCGCGAGTCGAGGGGCGGTCGAAATGGAATTCGGTTCTTTGTCTTGGTGGAACTTTTGGGTGGTCGTTCAGGTTTTCCTTTTGGTTGGGATCATCGTGGCTCTGGCGCTCTTCATCCGCTGGGGACGGCGCAAGAGCGCGATTCTTGAAGCAAACGAATCCACAAAAGGTCAGGGAGGCGCTGGCCACGGAAGGTAGTGGGAGGGAAGCACCGCGCGAAGGGTTCCGTAGACGCATCTTCACTGGGGCCCTATCTTGAAGTAGCCAAACGAACGGAACCGTCATGGACAATCCAGCCGCACTTGCAATCGCTCTCGCATCCGTCGTCGCAGTCCTCTACGGCGCTGCGATCGCGTACGCCATCGTCCAGATCGCGCGAACCCGCGACCTGTCCGAGGTGGAGAAAGTCCTCTGGATGATCGCCGTCGTATTCGCGCCTCTACTCGGCGCGCTCGTTTGGTATTTCGCCGGGCCACACCCATTCGGCCTTCGACTCACACGCCAGGTTCGATAGACCTCGACCTTCATTTCCCTTCGCGGAAGGGGTTCCCCGGTGGCACAGTGCATCAGCCCCAGCGAGCCGCGCTGGCGATGGTGTGCGAAGTAGCCAGACTGTTGTCATGCTCATTGATCACTGGCCCTTCGTCGGCTTGCACCTGAACACGGATCGACTCGAGCTTCACCTACCCACCGATGAGGAGTTGACCGAAGTCGCGTTGGTCGCCGCCGGGGGCGTCCATCAGCGCGGTGAGCGCCCCTACCTGACGCCGTGGACGGACTATTACCACCGAACGCACAGTGCACGTCATGAAGCAGCATTGGAGCCGCCGAGGCGATTGGAGCACGGACGCGTGGACCCTGGAACTCGCTGTTTTCCACGAGCAGCAACCCATCGGCATGGTTGCTCTCAGAGGGCGTGAGTTCTCAATCCTTCGCGAAGTCAAGACAGAATCCTGGCTCGGCGTCGAACATCACGGGAAAGGCCTGGGGACCGAGGCACGGTCCGCCCTATTGCACCTCGCCTTCGACGGCCTCGAAGCCGACGCTGCCTTGTCCGAGGTTGTCCAAGACAATCCAGCGTCACAAGGTGTCTCGCGAAAGCTTGGCTACAAGCACGATGGCATCTCCAGAGATGTACTCGATGGCCGAGCAGTCACCTCCGACCGACTGCGTCTGACACGTGAGGCGTGGGACGGGAGGCCGCGTCTCAAGGTGACGATGGCTGGCCTCTCGCCCTGCCTGCCGTTCTTCGGTGTGACACCTGGCCGACGAAACTAGACAATCCGTCACGACGGTGACGGCGAGGAGCTGCCGTCGTTCCAAAAGACCTTCCTGCAATCAGTCAATTAGGCGGAGGGTCGTCGCCAGGGTCTCGCGGAGATGCCGGCGCTGAGAGCGACGAAGACTGCGGCTGCCCCGGCTGTGGTGAGGAAGGTTGAACTCACTTTCCAGCTCTCGACGAGGAAGCCGCTGAGCGCGCTCCCAGCCGCTGCACCGACGTTGTGAGCGGTGTTCACCCACGTTGTTGACTCGGTCTGGCGGGTCGTCCCACCAAAATCGCTGGCCGTAAAATACGCCACGATCATGATCGGGGAAAGGAAGAGGCCAGCGGCCGAGATAACCAGTCCCAGGGAGATTGTCGACGTCGCGAGGCCAGCACCGGCTGAGGCCGTGATGAACAATATCGCCAGGATCACGAGTTGGCGCTGCGAGGACACCGTGATGTGAAGAGCGCCATAGGCAAGGCCTCCGACGGCGCTGTCGGCCGCGAACAGGGCGAGAACAACCCCCACGGCTGCGACATTACCGAGGGTGGCAATCATGGTCGGGACCGCAACGTAAATGGTGCCGACCACAAGGCCGACTGCCAGCACAGGCAGGAGCAGCGCGATGAATCGAGGTTCTGTGAGCAGGGGCGCAGCGCTGGCTACGTTCCTGCTTGACGCGTCGACCGGGGTCGCGGCCATCGCGGGAGAAGACATCATCAGAGCTGTCCCGACCAGAATCAGTGCGGCAGGGATGAGTAGGGCGGTACTTGGCTGGATGATGATTAAGAGCAAGCCGGACAAGGCGGGGCCGACAAGGTAGAGCAGACTGCATCCAGACTCAAAGCCTTTTTCAGGTGGCCTGGCATCGGGGTCAGCGATGCCCAGGCGACCTGCATTGTCGGGCCCAGCGGTGGAGCGAACGCGCCGAGGAGGCCGGCCACGGTCACGCATAACCAGACTGGTGCGCCCGAGCTCGTGAGCAGTGCGAGTGCGACCAAGCTCAACCCGAAAACGCTGCTGAGCAGGAGGAGGACAAGGCGGCGACCGAATCGATCGATGAGGCGGGCTCTGGCTGGTGCGAGGAAACCGGGGTAATCTTCATATTTCTCCTGTAAGGCATGGCGCGGGACATACTCAGATCTCTCGCGACCGGGGTGGCAGATTCGCCGGCGTCGGGTATTTAACTCTCAGCGAATCGACGTCGGCACCCGCCGAGATCCTTCCTCGCTGGACAGCGCTTGCTGACACTCTCCACGATGCGTTCACGTTTGATGACCAGTTCCGTATCGGCCAATGCCGCCATCACCGTGAACACCATCCCGCCATCGGCGTGCTCGTCGCCACGTTTCCCGGCCCATCGTGGTGAAGACCCGCGACGGGCAGATTGCCACCCGACCTTTCTCCCCGGCCAACGGCGTGACGCTGGCCGGGGAGAAAGACGTTCTGGGGCTGTGGGCTGGCACGAGCGGTGAGGGCGTCAGGTTGTGGATGTCCGTCCTGACCACGGGCTCCAAGAGATGAACGAGTAGGTCCCCGGCAGTTTTTTCAGCCTGTCACAGATCAGGAAGAACGTGATGGGCACGCTTGGGTTCTTGATGACCCTCTTCCCAGATAAACCCAGGAAAATAGCGCCGCTGAGCGTTGCTGTTCACAGATTCAGCGACAAAGTCCTGACCGTGCTTCAGCGGAGCGGATCGCATGTTACTTGCTGCTGTTTTCTTCTTGGAGAGCTGCTAGCGCGGCGAGAAGACGTTCATCGGCTTGATCAGCAACGTTCTGTATCCCTGGGGAATTGCTCAACTGGACCATGGTTTGTGCGTTGATGGCTTGCACCGTGGTGGTATTCGCTGATGGGCTGCGTCGGATGACGACGTTGCACGGAAGCAGCAATCCCATGTCGGGCTCTGCGTTGAGTGCTTGTTCGGCGAGGGCCGGGTTGCAGGCGCCCAGGATCAGGTAGTCGCCGAGTGACTGTGCGCTTTCCGCGCCGAGTTTCGTTTCGAAGGTCGCATGGACGTCGATTTCGGTAAGAACGCCGAATCCCTGGTTGGCGAGTTCTTCCCGCACTCTGGAGACGGATTCCTCGTAGGGCAGCGAGACGGTGATGGTGTGTGCGTAGTTCATTGGTTTCTCCTGATCCATTTTCTTGAACTGATGGTTGCAGCTGGTGTCAGTTTGCGGTGATGACTCCCATCATTCAACTGTCTTCGTGGTCGAGGATGTGGCAGTGGTACACGGTACGTCCGCTGAAGTCGTCAAACGCGATGCGTACACGCACGGTGCTGAGTGCCGGGATGTTCACGACGTCCTGCCACATGATGGTTTTGACGGGCTGGCCTGACTGTTCGATGATCTGCATCGGCCACACGTGCAGGTGCACGGGGTGATCGAGCGGGCTGGTATTTGTCAGCAACCAGTCCTCCACGCTGTCGAATTGCACGGTCGTGTCGACCCGGGTGGCATCGAATGCGCGGCCGTTGATCGTGGCTGACATCATGCCGCCATCCATTCCTCCGCCCATGCCGCTGCCTGTGTCCCCGCCCATTCCGCCGCCCATATTTCCGCCCATTCCCATCGCGAAGATTAGCTCGCGTCGGGCGGTTCCGGTAGCTGTGCGTAGGTCACGCGGAACGGGCTGACCGGGTATGGCGGCGACTGTGGCGACAACGTCACCGGCCACGATAAATGTGGCCAGCGCGATGTCGGCGGCGGCAGTGGAGCCTACGCCGCCCATCATCATTCCGCCGGATCTACCTCGGTCGTAGGTGTGGGCACGCAGTACGGAGGTGCCGATTGTGCCGGTGACGAGAAGGTCGGCCCGGTTCCCCGGGGCCAGCACGACCTCGTTGACTTCGTGCGCGGCTTCGAAACGTCCGGAGTCGATTCCGAGAAGGGACATCTGCTGCCCGTCGAGGCGCAGCCGCAGGTAGCGGGACACACAGGCATTGATGATGCGCTATCGTTCCCGTTCGCCAGGGCGGGCAGTCATGCTGGGGGTGAGTTGTCCGTTGACCAGGACGAGGTCTCCCTCGCGTCCGGACATTTTCTCCATCGCTGTGGCCGCTGGAATTGTTCCTGTGGAATCGAGGGTGATGTCGGAGACGACGAGGACGCGTTCCCGGCTGGCAGGGATGGGGTCGGGGTCTTCGACGATGATGGCGCCGTAGAGTCCGCCGAATACCTGATCGGCCACGAAACCGTGGTGGTGCGGGTGATACCACACGCCCGGCGGGTGATTGGCGGGCAGGTCGTACTGGTAATCAAAGGAGTCGCCGGCTGCGACGGTGACGAACATGTTGTCGCTGTCGTTCTCGGACGAGACGCGGAGGCCGTGCACGTGCAGGTTGCTTGGGTCTGCCAGACCATTGCGAAGGCTCACGCTGAGGGTATCTCCCGCTCGAACGCGCAGTGTGGGGCCGGGCACGCCACCATTGTAACTGGGCGCACGCACGTCACGGCCAGCGAGGGTCACCTGTTGGGGTGAAGACTCGAGGTCAACGGTGAGAGTGCCATTGACGCTTCGTAGCTCCGGGGGCTCCACGAGGTCGCTCCCGGACGGTGATGCCGGTGACGTAGTTGATGAGATCCGTTGATTGACGAAGAAACCCGTTCCGCCTACAGCCGTGCCTGCGATCCCCACCCCGCCGAGGATCAGGGCGCTACGGCGACTGAGATCGGGCACTACCGGTCCTCCTCGAGCACCCGTAGCTGATCACGCAACTGCTCCGCAGTGAGCTCCCCCCGAGCGAAACGCTCCTCAAGAATTTGCCTAGCACTGATCGAATCAGCTTGCCTCGGAGCGGATCGTGTGTCATCGCTTCCGGATTTGTTCGACAGTAAACGAACAATGACGTAAATGAGCACGGCGACGCCTGCAATAGCTAGCAGTCCGAATCCCCAGGACCATCCCATACTTCCGTTACCCCACATCATCTGAGTTCCTTCCGTTTACTAATCCGTAATGCCGTTATACCCCTAGAGGTATATAGTCTTAACTGGTAGATCGTACACGGCGTTGGCACGTGGAACGGCACGTACCTCACACACCGGTGCAACCCGCTGAAACTCACGCGACAAAAAGGGCCCAAACGCGAGGCTTTGACGGCTTCGAACTAGGCCCAGGGGTTGCGGGATATAGCTTGAGGCTATGACGACCGGGTGGAATCGGAAGACCATTGCTAGTGCCATGCTCGTCACTATCTTGACCTCGATCGGGGGACGCGCGCCTGCCAAGTGATGACGCTCTGGCGATAGGTCGCTGCTTTCCAGGATCCACTTGGGGACGCGCTAAGCCTCAATACCGTTCAGTTAAGTGTTTGAGTGGTGATTTCTGGCTCGTGGAGGGGTTGTGGCCAGTGCGTGTGGTGGAAGCGTTTGGCGGGCCACTTCGAGACTTGCGTTTGATGACGCGAGGGTGTGATCGCCGTCGTCGCGCGGGGTTCAGGCGCCGGACGAGGGCGAGGATGGCGTGGCGCCAGACCGCTTTGGCGTGGTCAGGCTGCGGAGGGGGAAAAAGCGCCCTGAGCGACAGAGCGGCGGGCGATGCGGAGTGCGGCAACGAAAGAGACCCGGTCGGGGTCACGGCGAGCGTGTTGGGCGGCCTCAACCATGAGCGTGCGGATCGCGTACTGGCAACAGAGGTGCCCCCAGATTTCCTGCTTGACCAGGTCGGGGGATTTGGACCGCATCACCATGCGCGGCCCGCGTTGGTGAGTTTTCAGCTCGTCGAACACGGACTCGATCTCCCACCGTTCGGAATACACGGTCGCGAGTTCTTCCGCTGAGGCTTCGCCCGGATCAAGGATCGTGGTCAGCAGCCGGTAGGCGTCAGGGTTGTCGCGTCCATCGTCGATCGTGAAGTCCACGACCCGCACGGTCAACGGTGGTGTCGATTGCCGCCCAGGGCCAGAGGTCGGGATGATCGTCGCCAGCCAAGAGCCGTCAGCGAGGGTCTCCAGATGCCTCGGACGAAGGTTCGTCTTGACCCGCCAAAGCAGGTCAGCGCCCGTCGCTGCTGCCTGAGCCCACAACCGGAAGCCGTAGACGCCCCGGTCGGCCAGGACCAGCATGCCCGGCGTGAAACGGCCTGCGAGCTCGCGGGAGAGTTCAATCTCCGACATCGTGCACGGTCCCATCACCGCGTCCAGAACGGCATGCGTTCCGCACTCCGCCAACGCCACCAGGCGCGCCTGCGGGAAAGCAGATTGCTCCCCCCGGCTGACCGGCGGCCGGCCAAAGAACTCCGCATTCACCACGCTGTCCGCCAGATCCAAGATTGTGCCGTCGATAGACATCAAACGCCGCCCCGCCAACCACGACCCCGGCGTGTCAGGCCCTGCCAACGGCCGCGCCACCCGGGCAAACAGGTCTCGCACCGGCTCAAACCCCAACCGCCGACGCGCCTGAAAAATGGCCGACTTCGACGGCGGCGCGTACGCCTCGGACCAGCCCGATGACCACGACAAACCATCCGTCAGCTGAGCAAACACATCCTCGTACGACGCTTCGGCATACAAACCCATCCCGATCGAGAAATACGCCATCACCCGCGCCGGCAACGCCCGGTTCCGCTGCTCAGTCCGGCCCGCGGCCTGAACCACCTCGTCGATGACAGCCGCAGGAAACACCCGGGTCAACAAACCAACCGACACCAAATCCGACAACCGGCGATCAGAGACCGGCTTTACCCACCCTGTACGCGCCATAGCCACAACGTAACACGAGAACGCTTAACTGAACGGTATTGCGCCTAGCCTCAATCCACCGGTCCGCCTTGAATGAGCGGCGGATTGAGGCTTCGTCATCGGCGGGCTAGGGATGTTGTCCGTGCTCGCCGAGCTGCACAGCAACATCCTGGCACCCCTTATTTCCGTTCTCACCGTTGACCTGAACTTCCTAGGAATCATCACCGCAGGTCTCTTCGCCCTCGTCTTACTCACTGTCTCCTTCCTGACGAGCACTCGTCGGGCTGCCGTGAAAGCTCAGGGACGTCAGCTTTGAGCGAGACCTCAATCCCGCAAGGGCGACTACCAAGTGAGCAGGGAACTGGACGACCGCACCGCGCGGTGCCATTCTGGTGTTGTATCAACCGAATGGAGATATGGTGGTCAACGCTTCAGGCGTGAATGTGGCGGAAACCCGCGCACAGCCCCGCGGGATCGGTCTACCTGGCACCATCCTCGGTATCGGGTTGGGTGGATTCGTCGATGGGATCCTGCTGCATCAGATCCTGCAGTGGCACCACATGCTCACCAGCGCCGCGACCGCGAACATTGATATCGGGTCCTACCCAGCGGATACGGTCCCCGGTCTGCAAATGAACACGCTTTGGGACGGGTTGTTCCATACGGTCACTTGGCTCGCGGTACTGATCGGGCTGGGAATGCTTTACTCTCGCGTCACCGGATCCCGCGGCCGCGTCTGGGCCTCACGCGTGCTCTGGGGCTGGATCCTGGTCGGGTGGGGAATATTCAACCTGGCTGAAGGCATCGTGGACCACCACATCCTGGGGGTCCATCACGTGATCAGCGGGGAGTTCCAAACCCTGGCCGATATCCTCTTCCTTGTCCTCGGCGCGTTACTCGTAATCGGCGGATGGCTGTTGCAGCGCATCGGGCGCCCCATCGATCTGACCGACCACAATGATCGAACGCACTCCTTGAGGTGATGTCCGACACGCACGAGGCTCACGCCGGCCACGCCGCCACCGCCTTGGGGACGGCGGTTCCGCTGATCCTCATCGCCGCAGTAGCGCTCGGATACGTTCTTCTCGCTCATAACCGCGGTAAGGAACCACGCGGGTGGAGCAGCTGGCGGACCGCAAGATTCCTCACCGGCTGCACTCTCCTCGCCCTGGGCTTATCCCCGCAGACCTCTCCATTTCCTCTCGGCGGGCTTCCCACTCACATGTACCAGCACCTGCTCATCGGGATGTACGCGCCCATCGGGCTGGTCCTTGGCGCACCCATAACCCTTCTGCTCCGGTCCGTACCCCGACGTCAAAGCAAGCTCATTGGACGCATTCTCCGAGCCCGGCCCATGCACCTCATCGCCCACCCCGTCACCGCATTGGCCCTCAATCTCGGAGGTCTGGCCGTGCTGTACTTCACCCCTCTCTTCACCGCCGCGTCTAACGCCCCTGTCCTTCACCACCTCGTGCACCTGCACTTCCTCGCGGCCGGCTACCTGTTCGCCTGGGTCATCTCGGGCCCGGATCCCGCGCCCCGACGACCGTCCGTGCCCGCCCGGCTGGTGATATTGGGCGTCGCGATCGCCGGCCACGCGATCATCTCCCAACTCCTCTACGCCGGGCTGTTCGTCCAGGTCCCCGCGTCCGCGTCCGAGTTCCGGCAGGCCGGAGAACTCATGTACTACGGAGGAGACCTCGCAGAACTTCTCCTCGCATTCGCCCTCGTCTCCACCTGGCGGCCACAGCACCGGCGCCAACTCGCACATCGCAATCAGGCGCAACCGAGCACTGTCAGTTAAACGGAACTCCCCGTCGTCTGCGCGTCGTTGTCTGGTCTGGGACTTTCCTACAACCGGCGGCCGTAGTCGCTCACATCTTCCGGATGGAGCCAGGCCGCGCAACGATCGGCCGACACCATCTTTCGTTGGACGCTTCCGATTGTTTGACCCGTAGAGGGTGGGCAAGATGCGGCCGGCGTGCTGCAGTGGACAGCAACAGCGGACCCATCACCATGGCCTTGACCCCGGAGAGTGGACACGGGTTAAGCGGCAAGTTGGATCTCTGCGGCCTGTGACGAGTATTGCATCTCGAAGTCCACCGGGGTGACATGCCCGATCGAGGAATGCCGCCGGCGGCGGTTGTAGCGGTCCTCGATCCACGCCGCGACGCCGCGGATCGCGCGCGCCCGGGTGGGCCAGATACGACGGTAGTAAAACTCTGTTTTCAAGGTCGCGAAGAAGCTCTCGGCCATGGCGTTGTCCCAGCAAATTCCGGTGTGTCCCATCGACCGGGTAATGCCATGTGCGGCAGCGAACTCGGTGATCTGCTCCGACGCGTATTGGGTGCCGCGATCGGAGTGGAAGATTACCTGCTCGGGCCGCTTACCGCGGAGAGCCATGGCCATGACCAGGGCGTCCTGGATGAGGTCGGTGCGCATGTGATCGGCGATGACCCAGCCGATCACG
>NZ_SOHB01000023.1:0-14683 GCF_004403055.1 Cryobacterium sp. TMT1-19 | reverse complement strand
TCTTTCCTTTGACAGTCAGAAACCTAGACAGGAAGCGGCGTGCGGCCGTTAAGGCGCTCCGAAACACCCACGGATAGAGCAGGAGAGCCAAAATCTCCGTCGAATTCGTTAGACGCATGTGACCCTGTCAGCGCGCGGACAGCGGGTACCAGGGCGGGTAACAGCGCGCGGACAGCGGGTACCAGGGCGGGTAACAGCGCGGGTAGCAGTGCGGCCGGGACCGCGGGCGGTCAGCGGCGCGCGAAGCGCAGGGTGACCAGCTGGAAGGGACGCAGCTCGAGCGTCAGCGCGGAGCCATCGGCGGCGAACGGAGCCCGCGGCGCGGCCAGGGGGCGTTCCAGCAGGTCGGTTTCGGTGACATCCGTCGCGGCGAAGTGACGGATGACCCGCGCCCGCACCCGCGACCCGTGCGCCTCGGAGAGCCGCACGATCAGGTCCCCGCTGCGGTCCTCGGCCAGCTTGACCGCCTCGACCACGACGGCCGGGTGGTCGACCTCGATCAACGGATCCACGCGGGCCACTCTCACCCCGGTCACCGAACAAAGCGGCAGGTTCAGCCGGTACCCCTCCGCGACCGCCTCGGGGATACCGGCGCCGACCCGCAGCGACACGGATGCCCGGTGCACCGCCGGGCGCAGCCGCTCCCGCACGAACCGGTCGATGCGTTTCTCCACGAGTGCGCCGTCGTCTTGCACCGCACCTGCGACTTCCCGCCGGGCACCGCCGCCCGACTGGCAGCATCGTACGACCGCCCCCGGCCCCGCACGTCCGCCACTGCGGGCGCTCGTGAACCAATTCGACGGAGATTTTCGGATCTGAAGCGGTTTACACACCCGAAACAGCCCCACGGGAGCAAAATCTCCGTCGAATTCGTCAGGCAACGGATGCCGCAGCGCACCAGCGGCGCCGAGCTCCGCTACGCGTTTCGGAGGTTGTAGCGCACGCTCGCGAGCTCGGAGAGCAGCGCCGGCGGCACCCGGTCGCCGAACTTGGCGAAGTACTCCTCAGTGAGGTCGCACTCGGCCAGCCAGGAGGCCGGGTCGATCGCAAAGAGCTGCTCGACATCAGAGTCGGCCAGGTCCAGACCCTTCAGGTCGAGGCCACCCTGGACCGGAAGGTGTCCGATCGGGGTGTCCACGGCATCCGCGAAGCCTTCGACGCGGCGCACGATCCACTCGATCACGCGAGAGTTCTCGCCGAAACCGGGCCAGAGGAAGCTTCCGTCCGCGCCCTTGCGGAACCAGTTCACCTGGAAGATCTCCGGCGCCTTGCCGCCGAGACCACGGCCGACCTTGAGCCAGTGCGCCCAGTAGTCCGCCATGTTGTAGCCGCAAAAGGGGAGCATCGCGAACGGGTCGCGGCGCAACTCGCCGACGGTGCCCTCGGCGGCCGCGGTCTTCTCCGAGGAGATGGTCGCGCCCATGAACACGCCGTGCTTCCAGCTGCGGGCCTGGGCCACCAGCGGCACGTTCGTCGCGCGGCGTCCGCCGAAGAGGATGGCGTCGATCGGCACGCCGCCAAAGGCCTCCCAGTCGTCGGCGATCGACGGGCACTGCGCCGCAGCAACCGTGAAGCGGGAGTTGGGGTGGGCGGCCGGGCGGCCGGAGGCGGGCGTCCAATCCTTGCCCTCCCAGTCGATCAGGTGGCTGGGAGTGGTCTCGGTCAGACCCTCCCACCACACGTCGCCGTCGTCGCGCAGTGCGACGTTCGTGAAGATCGTGTTGCCCCAGACGGTGGCCACGGCGGTCGGGTTGGTGACCTCGCCGGTTCCGGGGGCCACACCGAAGAAGCCGGCCTCCGGGTTGATCGCGTACAGCCTCCCGTCTGGCCCGGGGCGCAGCCAGGCGATGTCGTCGCCAATGGTCTCGACCTTCCACCCGGGGATGGTCGGGCGCAGCATCGACAGGTTCGTCTTGCCGCAGGCCGACGGGAAAGCCGCGGCCAGGTGCGACACGCCCCCCTCCGGGGAGGTTACCTTGATCAGGAGCATGTGCTCGGCCAGCCAGCCCTCGTCGCGGGCCATGACGGATGCGATCCGCAGCGCGAACGACTTCTTCGAGAGCAGCGCGTTGCCGCCGTAGCCCGAGCCGAAGGACCACACCTCGCGGGTCTCCGGGAACTGCACGATGTACTTGGTGTCGTTGCACGGCCAGGACACGTCCCCACGGCGGCGCCCCTCGGCGTCGACCAGCGGGTAGCCCACGCTGTGCACGGTGTGCACCCAGGGGGCACCGGCCTCGATCATGTGCAGCACCTTCTGGCCCATGCGCGTCATGATGCCCATGTTCAGCACCACGTAGGGCGAGTCGGTGATCTCCACGCCGAACTTGGAGATGGGGCCGCCAAGCGGTCCCATCGAAAACGGCACGATGTACATTGTGCGCCCGCGCATGCTGCCGGCGAAGACTCCCTGCAGCTCGCCCCGCATCGCGTCCGGGTCGGCCCAGTTGTTGGTGGGGCCGGCATCGCCCGGGTCGACCGAGCAGATGAAGGTGCGGTCCTCGACGCGCGCCACGTCCGACGGGCTCGTGCGGGCCAGGTAGCTGTTGGGGCGCCACTCCGGGTTCAGGTGAATGAGCTTGCCCTCGGCTACGAGCTGTTTCGCGAGCACATCGGCTTCGCGCAACGATCCGTCGCACCAGACGACGGCGTCGGGCTGGGTCAGCCGGGCAATTTCGTCCACCCAGGCCTGAAGGTTGGGGTCGGTGGTGCCGGCAACATAGCGGGACTCGCCCCCGCCGGTCTCAAGTCGGGAATTCGCGATTGTCATCTCCTGGCCTTTCGTGGTCAATCCGGCGTGAACCAGTGGTCTGCAGTCGTGGGGGGACGCAAATACGCCCCCCTTCTCCACAATGATCCACCGATGCCACCGGTGCCGGAAGTGCTCAGGTTAAGAACAGCGAATCTTTCGTTATCGTTAAGGAATGTCGACACGTGCCGCTGATCTGATCACCCTGGGACTCCGTGTCCGTCATTTCCGGGCCGAGCGCGGCTTCACGCTCGACCAGCTCGGCGAGCAGGTCGGCATGGCCGGGAGCCAGCTCTCCCTGATCGAGAACGGCCGCCGCTCCCCCAAGCTGTCGACGTTGCAGGACATTGCCACCGCCGTCGACGTGGAGCTCACCGACCTGCTCAAAAACGAAGCGCCGAACACGCGGGCCGCACTCGAGATCGAGCTGGAGCGCGCGCAGCGCAATCCGCTCTACGGCGCCCTCGGCCTGCCGCGGGTGAAGATGACCAAGGGCATGCCGATGGCGGCGCTCGAGTCCCTTCTCGGTCTGCACCGCGAACTCGCCCGCCGCGCCAGCGAAGCCATCGCCACGCCGGAAGAGGCCCGCCGCGCGAACACGGAACTGCGCGAACAGATGCGCGAACAAGATAATTTCATGCCCGACATCGAGCAGCTCGCCGAAGACCGAGTGCGGGCATCCGGGCATGTGTCGGGCGCCCTCACCCACCGGGAGGTCAGCGTGATGGCCGAGCAGCTCGGCTTCAACCTCATCTACGTCAATGACCTGCCCGGCTCGACCCGGTCGGTCACCGACCTGGTCAATCACCGCATCTACCTGCCGCCGGCGTCGATCCCCGGCGGTCACGGCTTGCGCTCGATGGCACTGCAGGCCATGGGGCACCGGCTGCTCGGCCACGAGCGGCCGGGCAGCTACGCCGAGTTCCTCTGGCAGAGGCTTCAGATCAACTACTTCGCGGCCGCCTGCCTGATGCCGCAGGCGGCATCCGTCGCGTTCCTCTCCCACGCCAAGCGCGAACGCGAGCTCTCGGTCGAGGACTTCCGCGACGCCTTCGGGGTGACCCACGAGGCCGCGGCGCTGCGACTGACGAACCTGGCCACCTCGCACCTGGACATGCCGCTGCACTTCCTGCGCGTCACCGGCGACGGCGCCCTGCAGAAGGGCTACGAGAACGACGACCTTCCCCTGCCGGCCGACGTGACCGGCTCGATCGAGGGCCAGTTCGTCTGCAAGCAGTGGAGCGCCCGCAGCGCCTTCACCCACACCAACCGCACCACCGAGTTCTACCAGTACACCGACACGCCGGCCGGCACCTTCTGGTGCGCCACCCAGACCGGGGCGACGGATGCCGGCGAGTTCTCGATCAGCGTCGGCGTGCCCTTCGTGCAGGCCAAGTGGTTCCGCGGCCGGGAGACCACGCAGCGGGCGGTGTCCCGCTGCCCGGACGAGTCCTGCTGTCGCCGCCCGGCCTCCGAGGTCTCCTCGCGCTGGGCCGGCAAGGCCTGGCCGAGCGCCCGGCTGCACGCGCACGTGCTGTCGCCGCTGCCCAGCGGCACCTTCCCCGGCGTCGACGACACCGAGGTCTACGAGTTCCTCGAGGCGCACGCCGCGGAGTAGTGGGGATCCTGGCGCTGAGCCACTTACGTCGTCGGGTCATCCGCCCCACCGTCGTCGGGTCATCCGTCGCCGAAGTCGTCTTCGTCTCCGTCTCCGTCTCCGTCGAATTGGTTCGATACCGGACACGGCGCTCCGTCTGTGATGAACAGCGCCCGCTCGGTGCGGACAGGGCCCGACGGGCGGCACGGCGAGGGCCAGGGCCCGACGGAGCGGCCCGACGGGCGGCAGGGCGAGGGTCAGGGGCGGGCGGCGAACGCGGTGGCGGTGCCACGGGCGGTGAGGCTGACCCGGCTGCCCACGACGGTGCCCATCGTGCCGTGCTGCCTTACGTGCACCAGCGTCCCGGGGCTCTGCGTTCCGGGGTTCTGCGTTCCGGGGCTCTGGGGGAAACCGGGCGCCGGGGCGCCCCCGGAGAACAGGCGCACCGCCAGCTGCACCTCGGGCCCGTAGAAATCGACCGCTTCGACCTGGCCGGTACAGGAGGCGGCGGCATCCGCCCCTCCGGACTCGCAGTGCTCGACCATGATCTGCTCCGGGCGCAGCATGATGCAGGCGTCGCCGCGCAGGCTGGTGGGGGCGACGGCGACTGTGCCCAGTGCGCAGGCGGCGAAGCCGTCCGAGATGGTGGCCGGCAGCACGACCGCGTCGCCGAGGAACCGGGCCGTGAACAGGTCGACGGGGCGCCAGTAGACCTCGCGCGGCGGCCCGACCTGGCAGAGGTTGCCGTCGCGAAGCACCGCGAGCTGGTGGGCGAAGCTCATCGCCTCCGCCTGGTCGTGGGTGACGAGCACCGTGGTGATGCCGGCGCGCTCCAGCGTTTCGGCGACGATGTCGCGGGTTGCCGCCCGCAGTCCGGCATCGAGGGAGGAGAACGGTTCGTCGAGGAGCATCACCCGCGGCTGGCGGGCGAGGGCCCGCGCCAGGGCCACGCGCTGCTGCTGGCCGCCGGACAGTTCGTCGGGGCGGCGGGCGGCGAAGTCGGGCCTCAGCGACACCATCTCGAGCAGCTCGCTCACGGCACGGGCGCGTTGCTTGCGGGTGCCGCCGCGGAGCGCCGCGCCGAGGCCGAATGCGATGTTCTGCCCCACGGTGAGGTGCGGGAACAGGGCGCCGTCCTGCGCGACGAAGCCGATCCCGCGCCGATGCGCGGCCACGGCCGCTCCCGGGCCGGCCACGGTGCGACCGAGCACGCTGATGGCGCCCGAGTCGGGCAGCTCGAAGCCGCTGATCAGGCGCAGCAGGGTGGTCTTGCCCGACCCGGACGAGCCGACCACGACCGTGCGGCTACCCTCCGGCACCGAGAGGGCGATGTCCTCGAGGATACGGGTGCTGCCGAAGCTCTTGTTGACCCCGGACAGTTCGATGGCGGCGGTCATGACACGCTCGTCAGCCGGGAGCGGGCGAACAGCAGGTAGGTGACCGGCAGGCTCAGCACGATCATCAGCAGGGCGTAGGGCGCGGCGCCGACGTAGTTGATGTCGTTCACCTTCGACCAGAACTGGATCGCGAGGGTGCGGGTGCCGCTCGGGGCCAGCAGCAGCGTAGCGGTCAGCTCGGTGACGATGCCGAGGAACACGAGCGCCCCCGCGGCCAGGGCCGAGGGCGCGAAGAAGCGGGTGGTGACACTGAGGAACGCGGCGAACGGATGCTTGCCGAGCGACCGGGCCGCCTCCTCCAGTCCGACCGGAACCTGCGCGAGCCCGGCCCGGAGGTTCACCAGCGCGCGCGGCAGGAACATCAGCAGGTACGTCACGATCACCAGCACGGTGGTCTGGTAGAGCGGCTGCACGAAACGGATGCTGATGGTCACCAACGCGAGGGCCGTGACGATCCCAGGGAGGGAACTGGTGAGGTAGTTGACCGATTCGAGGCCGCGGGACAGCCGGCTCGGGTAGCGCACCGCGAGGAACGCGATCGGGAACGCGAGTACACAGGTGACCGCGGCGCCGACGAGGCCGTAGCCCACGGTCTGCAGCAGGGCCTGGACCAGCACGGCATCGGTCCACACGATTGCGCCGCCCTGGTAGAGCCAGCGGATGACGCTCCAGAACGGGACTCCGATCGCGAGTGCGAACAGCCCACCGAGGAACAGGTAGCCGACCGGCGTGAAGGCGCGGAGGGAGCGCCGCGGCGTGACCCGGGCCACACCCGAGCCGATGCGGGCGTACCGGGAGCGTCCGCGGGCACCGGACTCCCCGATCAACAGAAACAGGCACAGCAGCACGAGAACGCCGGCGAGGGCGTTGGCCGCGGGGCCGTTGAACGTGGACCGGTACTGCTCCACGATGGCGGTGGTGAAGGTGTCAAAGCGGATCATCGCGAACGCGCCGTATTCGGAGAGCAGGTGCAGCCCTACCAGCAGGGCGCCCCCGAGGATCGGCAGCCGCAACTGGGGCAGGATGACGCGGAAGAAGACGCCCCAGGCACCGCTGCCGAGCGACTCTGCTGCCTCTTCGACCGTGGGGTCCAGCCGACGGAGCGCGGCGACGCAGGGCAGGTAGACCAACGGGAAGTACGACAGGGTGGCGATCAGAACCCCGGACCAGAGCCCGTTCAAGGAGGGTACGGCGCTTACCCAGCCGTAGCTGTTGACGAAGGCCGGCACCGCGAGCGGCGTCGCCAGGAGCACGGCGAACACCCGGTGGCCGCGCAGGGAGGTGCGGCCGACCAGCCAGGCGGCGGCCACCCCGATCGCCGCGGTCAGCGGCACGGTGATCACGACCAGCCCGATCGTGTTCAGGAGCAGTTCGCCGACCCGCGGCCGGAACACGAGCGCCGAGAGGGTCGGCCAACCGGTCAGGATACCGGTGACGATGACGTAGCCCAGCGGCAGCAGCCCGAGCACGGACACGGTGACGGCGGCCGCCACGATGAATGGTGACGGTCGTTTGCCGACCCGGCCGGCGGCATCCGTGCGCCCCGCACGCCCCGTTGCGCCGGTTTCGGCGACGGCTCCGCGACCGGTGTCCGACGGGTCGGGCGCCGGTTTCGCGGTCGAGGGGGCTGCAGGTATCACCAGTTTCAGCCTAGAGGAAACCGGCCTCGGTCATCAGATCGGTGACCTTGGTGCTGTTGAGTTTGGACGGGTCGATGACGGGGGCGTCGAGTTCGCGAAGCGGCACCATCGCGGGGTTCGCGTCGACCGCGTCGGAAACGGGGTACTCGAACGAGGTGCCGGTCTTCAGGATTTCCTGGCCGGCCTTGCCGGTGATGAAAGCGAGGAACGCCTGAGCGGCCACGGGGTTCGCGCTGGTCTCCAGCACTCCGCCGCCGGAGACGCTGACGAACGCACCGGGATCCTGGTTCTTGAAGTAGTGCATCTGGGTGCTGGAGCTGTTCTCGCCCGTACCGGCCTGGTCTGCGAACCAGTAGTAGTGGTAGATCACGCCGCCGGGGATCTCACCCGCGTTGACGGCCTTCATCACGGTGCTGTTGCCTTTATAGACGACCGCGTTCTCCTTCATGGCCGCGAGCCAGTCGCTCGTTGCGGCTTCGCCCTTGAGCTCGAGGAGCGCACTGACGATGGCTTGGAAGTCGGCGCCGGAGGGCGACGCGGCCCAGCGGCCGGCCCAGGCCGGGTCGGCGAGGTCGAGCAGCGAGGCCGGCAGTTCGCCCGCGCTGATCATGCTCGGGTTGTAGGCGAACACGGTCGAGCGGGCGGCAATGCCGGTCCAGGTGCCGGTGGACGGCTGGAACTGCTTGGGAACTTGGGCCAGCGTGGCGTCGTCGACCGGGGCGAACAGGCCGGCCTTGTCGACGAGGCTGATCGCGGGCGAGTTCTCGGTGAGGAACACGTCGGCCTTCGACGCGGCGCCTTCCTGCACGAGCTGGTTGCCGAGTTCCGAGTCGTCGCCGTTGCGGAGCGTGACGGTGACGCCGGTCTCCGCGGTGAATTCGTCGGCCCAGGCCTGGGTCAGTTCCTCGTGCTGGGCGTTGTAGACCGTGATCGAGCCCGACGGGGTGGACGCGTCGGTAGCACCAGGACTGGATTCCTCGGGTGCGCTGCACCCGGTCACCCCGAGCAGGGCCACCGTTCCGATAGCGGTAACCAGTGCCCAGCGGCGTGTCAAGATCATCGTGTTGCGTCCCTACTGTCGTGCGGGCATGACCCACAGTGCTTTTAGGTAAGCCTACCCTAAAGAAATTGGCGTCGTCGGGGCCGCAGGGGAATACACAGGCTCGGCCCCGGTCAGCGGGGCGGCATCCGGATGGCGCCGTCGAGCCGGATGGTGTCGCCGTTGAGCATCGGGTTCTCGACGATGTGCCGCACGAGCGCGGCGAACGCGGCCGGGTTGCCGAGCCGGGAAGGGTGTGGAACCTGCGCCGCGAGGGACTCGCGCACGTTCTCGGGGAGCCCCTGAAGCAGCGGGGTGTCGAAGATGCCGGGCGCGATCGCCACCACCCGGATCAACGATCGGGCGAATTCGCGGGCGAGCGGCAGGGTCATCGCGGCGACGCCGCCCTTCGAGGCGGCATAGGCCGCCTGACCGATCTGCCCGTCGAAGGCTGCGACGGATGCCGTGTTCACGATCACACCGCGCTCCGGGACGGTGCCGGCCGTCTGGTCGATCGTGCCGGGGGTGCCGTCCGTGCCGTTCGTCCCGGGGGCTCCGTCCGTGCCGCCGACCGGGTCGGTAGCCTGCATGGCGGCCGCGGCCAGCCGGATCACGTTATACGTGCCGACGAGGTTGATGCGAATGACCCGGTCGAAATCGTCCAGCGGCAGCGGGGCCCCGGTGCGGTCGACGGTGCGCTGGCCGGGGGCGATGCCGGCACAGTTGACCACGATGCGCAGCGGGGCGATCGCGGCGGCGGCGTCGACGGCGGCCTGCACGTCCTCGGTGCGGGTGACGTCACCCGGCACGAAACACGCCCGGCCGCCGATCACGACCGCCGCCTGCTCCCCACTGGTGCCGGGCAGGTCGAGCAGCACGACCGCTGCCCCAGCGTGGGCCAAGGCGGTAGCGGTGGCCAGCCCGAGGCCGGAGGCGGCTCCGGTGACGAGGGCGGAGCATCCGTCGACGCGCATCTCAGAGCCGTTCGATGATGGTGGCGTTGGCCATGCCGCCGCCCTCGCACATGGTCTGCAGGCCCCAGCGGCCGCCGGTCAGTTCGAGGTGGTTGAGCAGGGTGCCGAGGAGCCGGGTGCCCGAGGAGCCGAGCGCGTGGCCGAGAGCGATGGCCCCGCCGCGCGGGTTGAGCAGGGCCGGGTCGGCGCCGAGTTCGCGCAGCCAGACCAGCGGCACGGTGGCAAACGCCTCGTTGACCTCGTAGGCGTCGAGGTCGTCGATGCTGAGACCGGAGCGCTCCAGGATGCGCCGGGTCGCCGGGATCACGCCCGTGAGCATCAAGAGCGGGTCGCTTCCGGTCACCGCGAAGCTGTGGAACCGGGCGCGCGGGTTGAGGCCGAGCTGGGCGGCGCGTTTGGCGCTCATGATCAGAGCCGCGGAGGCGCCGTCGGTGAGCAGCGACGAGTTGCCGGCGGTGATGTGCCAGTCGAGTTTCGGGAAGCGGGCGGCGAGGGCGTCGGTGCGGAACGCCGGAGGCAGGGCGGCCAGGGAATCGAGGGTGGTGCCGGGGCGGATGGTCTCGTCGGCGGCCACGACCCGGCCGTCCCGCAGAGTCGTCGGCCGCAGTTCGCCGTCGAAATCGCCGCGTTCGGCGGCGGCCGCGGCGAGTCGGTGCGAGCGGGCGGCGAAGGCATCCAGTTCGCCGCGGCCCAGTTTCCACTTCTGGTTCATCAGCTCGGCCGAGACGCCCTGGTTGACGAGCCCGTCGGGGTAGCGGTCGCGCATCAGCGTGCCGTGCGGATTCGGGATCTGTCCGTTCTGCTGGTTCTGGTGGCTCTGCCCGCCTTGCTGGTTCTGCGGGCTCTGGGCCGTGCCGAGCGACGAGCCCAGCGGCACGCGGCTCATCGATTCGACGCCGCAGGCGATGACGATGTCGTAGCTGCCGGCCATCACGCCCTGCGCGGCGAACGTGGCCGCCTGCTGGCTGGATCCGCACTGCCGGTCGATGGTCGCGCCGGGCACCGAGTCGGGAAAACCCGCGCTGAGCAGGGCGGTGCGGGTCACGTTGTAGCCCTGCTCGCCGACCTGGCTGACGCAGCCGCCGATCACGTCGTCGACGAGCGCGGGATCGAGCCCGTTGCGGGTGACCAGTTCGCTCAGCACCCCGGCCAGCAGGTCCGCGGGGTGCACGCCCGAGAGGGCGCCGCCCGGTTTGCCTCGACCCGACGCGGTGCGCACGACATCGACAATGACAGCCTCGTTGCTCATGACCTCAGCCTAGGCTTCCGGTGCCACCGCGGCGCGGAGCGGGGAGCGCGTGTGGGCTGCGGGCTGCGGGCTGCGGGCTGCGCGTGGAGCACGGGCCGCGCGTGGGGTACGGGCCACGCGTGGGCTGCGGGCTGCGCGTGTGGGCCGGGCTGCGCGTGGGGTACGGGCCGCGCGTGGGGCTAACTCAGGAGATCCGGTGGGGAAGCCGTCGTCCGGCGGATTCCGCCGCACTGGTCCGGGGGCTGACAGAACGCGGCCGACGTATCTCCTGAGTTGGCCACAAACGCGGCAGGACAGGGACGTGCGGGTGTGGCGTGCGGGCGTGGCGTGCGGGTGTGGCGTGCGGCGGTGAGCCGTGCAGGTTCGGGTGTGGCGTGCGGGTGTGGCGTGCGGCGGTGAGCCGTGCAGGTTCGGGTGTGGCAGGCGGGGCGTCAGCCCGAGAGCGCCCACATCGCGACGGCGCTGGCGGCGGCCACGTTGAGGGAGTCGATGCCGTGCTTCATCGGGATCTGCACCACGGTGTCGGAGGCCGCCAATGCGTCCGGGGTGAGCCCCTCACCCTCCGCGCCGAGCAGCAGCGCCAGCCGCTCGTGCTCGTGCCCGGGGAAGTCGCGCAGGCTCACGGCATCCGTTGTCAGGGCGAGCGCGGCGAGGTGGAAACCGTGCCGAGTGAGCAGCGCGCGGGTACTCGGCCAGTCGCCGAGGCGGGTCCAGGGCACCTGCAGCACGGTGCCCATCGAGACGCGGATGGCGCGACGGTAGAAGGGGTCGGAGCAGCGCGGTGTGACCAGGATCGCGTCGGCGCCGATGGCCCCGGCGGAGCGGAAGATCGCGCCGACGTTCGTGGGGTCGGACACATTCTCGAGGATCACGATGCGGCGGGCGCCGGCGAGTAGCGACTCCGGGTCGGGCAGCTCGGGCCGGTGCATCGAGGCGATCACGCCGCGGTGCAGCACGTAGCCGGTGAGCTCGGCGAGAAGCGCCCCCGGGCCGACGAAGACCGGCACGTCCTCGCCGACGAGGGCGCGGGCCTCCGGGGCGGTGTTGCCGAGTGTGAGCACCGACCGCGGCCGGTGTCCGGCGCGCAGGGCCCGCTCGAGAATCAATGCCGATTCGGCTATATACAGGCCGTGTTCGGTGCCGCGCGCCTTTTTCAGTGCCACATCGGTGAGATGGGCGTAGTCCGCAAGCCGCGGATCGCTGAGGTCGCTGATCTCGATGACGGGCACCCGATCAGTCTAATCGCGGGGCGGGGGCGGGTGGCTNGATCAGTCTAATCGCGGGGCGGGGGCGGGTGGCTGGGTGCGGGGGCGGGCGGCTGGATGCGGGCCGCCTCGGGGCTAACTCAGGAGATCTGGGCGGCGGACGGCAGCCGGCACCCGGACCAGTGCGGCGATCCCACGGATGCCGCGGCGCATCTCCGGAGTTAGCCGCACCCTTCATCCTCCCGGCGGGCACGGACAGCCTGGGTGCCCCGGCGCCCGAGTGGCCCCGCCGGTAGCGGATTCACGGCCCCCGGAGCACAGGCACCGGCTTCGGCCGGGCCACGATTTGCAGTAGTTATGTACCGGTAAGGGTTGCGCCCTGGGGCTAACTCAGGAGATCCGGGCGGCGGACGGCAGCCGGCACCCGGACCAGTGCGGCGATCCAACGGATGCGGCGGCGCATCTCCTGAGTTAGCCGCACCGCTCGACGTGTCGGCACGGTCCCGTAACCGGTCCTGTGTGATCGGTCCTGGCGGCACTGTGCTATCGGCCGGGTCGTGTGATGGTGAGATCATGGCTGCGGATTCCTCCCGGCCAGGGGGTGCCCGGCATCCGTCAGCAACCGGTCAGCGGCAGGAACATCCCCGCAGCCATCAACGTCATCGCCAGCGCCATACTCAGGTGCTGGGCCGACTCCAGTCGGAGCGTGGCCGGCTCGACCCCCCGACCCGGTGGGGCGGCGCGCCGACCGCACGGCGCTGGCCGCAAGGGCAACGGATGCCGCAGCCAGCAGCACCACAAGCCGGGCCGGCAGCGTTCCGCCGTCGGTGATCGCCCGCGCGTGCCCGGCATAGGCGCCGTTTCCCACAGCGGTCCCGGCGACAGCGGGCGCAGCGGCAGCGGGCGCAGCGGCAGCCGTGGCACTAGCCGTGGCACTAGCCGTGGCACTGGTTCCGGCGCCAGCGCCGGCCACCGCGACCGAGCCAACCGAGCCGACCACCGCGACCGAGCCGACCGAAGCCGCCGTAGCCTCAGTCGACGCCGCCGGCAGCATCGCGACCCACATTACGGACGTCAGCAGCAGCGATACGGCGTGATGCGCGGCGGGCATGCGGTGCCGCCGGTCAAGCAGGGCCAGCAGCGCCGCCCCGACCAGGAGCCCCGCCCAGGCCAAGGAGCCGAGCAGCTGCACGCCCGGCAGCACCATGTCGGCGCACGAGACGATCATGACGACCATGGTGGGAGCCGCGACCAGGGCGCGGCCCGGCATCCGGAGCCCGGCGAGCGCGCACGCCGCTCCCAGGCCGGACGCCGCGACGGCGGCGACCAGGCACACGGACACCCAGATCGCGGTCATTTCGGCTCACGATAGGCCGGTCTCCCCCGTGGGTCTTGCCTGTCAGCGCACGGATGCGCGGCGACAGCGCACGGATGCGCGCAGCGAGGCGACAGCGCTCCGTGTGGCTAACTCAGGAGATTCACCGCGGCGAAACCACCATCCCGCACCTGTGGCGCACGGGTCCGCACTGGCCCGTGCCGAATCGGCCGCCCCGATTCCGGAACTCCTGAGTTAGCCTCCGCGAACCCGGCATAACTTCTGCACTCTGGTGGGGGCGCCGGCCCGGGCCGCCGAAAGACCCGGACGGGGGCGCGATGCGGCCCCCCACAATTTGCAGGAGATATGCACGAGGAGGATTCGGACCCGAGGACCGGGAACCCTCGCGCGCGGGCGCGCCGACACGGTGATGTGGCCAACTCAGGAGACGCGCCGCAGCACCCCCCGCTCCCCGCACTGGTCCGGGCGACGGATGCCGCGCCCCACCCGAATCTCCTGAGTTGGACACACACACACGCACACACACACACACACACACACACACACACACACACACACACACACACACACACACACTCCGAGTGCATAGCTCCTGGGGCGACCGCGGGCCCTGAACCACGAATGCGAGAATGGCACCGTGTCGACGTCAATGAGCGGGGTAACGGGATGAGCGAGCAGAGCAAGCCCAGCGGGCCCAGTGCCAACGGCCCGAACGGGGCGCCGCATTCGCAGACCCTGTCGCGCGGCATCCGCGTGCTCGAGATTCTCGCCGACGCCGACGAGGCCCTGACCATTGCCGACGTGGCCGCCGCCCTCGGCGTGCACCGCTCGATCGCCTACCGAATATTGCGCACGTTGGAGGACCATGGGGTCGTGATCCGGGATGCCGCGGGCGCCGTACGCCTCGGCCCACGGATGGCCGCGCTCGCCCGCGGTGTCTCCCGCGGTCTGCAGGCCGCGGCGCTGCCCGAGCTGACGAGCGTCGCGAACGAGTTGGGGATGACAGCCTTCGTGACCGTGCTGGACCGGGCGGAGGTCGTCACTCTGGTCAGCGTGGAACCGCGACAGGCGCACGCCACGGTCGCGCAGCGCCCCGGCACGCGGCATCCGCTCGGCCGGGGTGCACCCGGGATCGCCATCCAGTCCCTGCTCACGGCGACCCAGTGGGTGAACCTCGGCGAGGGCGCCCGCCGCGACGAAGCCGCCGACGTGCGCGCACGCGGCTTCGCCACCAGTCATGACGAGGTCATTCCGGGGCTGGCCTCCGTGGCGGTGCCGCTGGTCGTGCCCGGCGAGGCACCGGCGGCTCTGGCGGTCGTCTACCTCGGCACCGGGCAGAGTGACGCCGCGATCGGCGCGCGTCTCGTGACGGCCGCGGCCGTAATTGCAGCCGACCTGCACTAATTGCCGCCACACCGGGCCAGACGCGGGCGCTTCGACCAAGCGCCGCCGACCGAGCGGGCGCCGGCAGCCGGGCGGGCGCCGGCAGCCGGCCCG